>WGCR01000645.1 GCA_015493675.1 Anaerolineae bacterium | reverse complement strand
GGTCTGGATGGCGTGCCCTGGACTTTGCTGCAACCCTGGATCGACCAGGGGCATTTGCCCACCCTGGCCCGATTGCAGGCGGGCGGCGCGTCCGGCGGCCTGCGCTCCTCCATCCAGTTCCTCACCGCGGTGGCCTGGACCACCTTCCTTACAGGGTTGAATCCGGGCAAGCACGGCATCTTCGACTTCGCCCGCCGCATTCCCGGAACCTACAAGCAGGAGTTGACCAACGCGTCGCTGCGTTCGGGCCGCAGCCTGTGGCGCATCCTTTCGGACGCAGGACGCCGCGTGGGCGTGGTCAACGTGCCCATGACCTTCCCGCCGGAGCCGGTCAACGGCTTTCTCATCTCGGGGCTGGATACGCCGGGCCTGGATTCGGCCTACACATTTCCCCCCGAGCTGAAATCCGAGGTCAACGACGTGCATTTCATTGCGGTCAGCACCGTGGGCAAATCCCACGCCCAATATCTGGAAGAAACGCTGGCGGGGGTGGACAAACGCTTCGAGCTGCTGTGGCGCACCATCGACCGGGAGCCGCTGGATTTCTACATGTGGGTGGAGATGGAGACCGACGCCATCCAGCACTGCTCCTGGCATCTCATGGCTGATCCCGCCCAGCCCAATCACGACGCCATTTTGCAGGTGTACAAACGCATCGATGCGCATCTGGCCAGGCTGGTGGATGAGCTACCCGAGGATGTCACCCTCATCATCATGTCGGATCACGGGGCCGGGCCCATCCAGCGCACCATCTACCTCGACCGCTGGCTGGCGCAAAAGGGCTGGTTCCACTACAAGCAGGGCGAGGAGCTGGGCGTGGGCGATCGGGCGAGGCGAGTGGCCCGCAAGGGCGTGATGAAGAGCTTCTATCTGGCCCAACGCTTCCTGCCCGTGGGCGTCAAGGGCTTTCTCAAACGCTTCACCGGCGCGCACGCCGCGGTGGAGACCTTCATGGAGCAGGCGGAGATCGATTGGAGCCGCACAAAAGCCTACTCGGTGGGAAATCTGGGCAACATCAACCTCAACATCAAGGGCCGAGACCCGGAGGGCGTCATCGAGCCCGACCAGGTGGAGGATTTCATCGCGGCGCTGACCGCGGCGCTGTACGAGTTGCGCGATCCCGATACGGGCGAGCGCATGGTGGCCGAAGTCATGCGCCGGGAGGAGATCTACACCGGCCCGCACATCGACCGCGCGCCCGACCTGCTCATCCGCTGGGTGGATGACAAGTATCTGGCCGTGAAGGATTACGAGGCCGATCCCGATGGCCCCATTTTCGGCAAGAAGCAGAAATTCGGGCGGCATGGCGCGGCCTATGCGCTGGATCAGACCGGCACGCACATCATCGAGGGCATCGTCATCCTCTATGGCAAGGGCGTGAAGCCCGGCGTGCGGCTGCAGGGCGCCGAGCTGCTGGATGTGGCACCCACCGTCCTGCACCTGCTGGATACGCCCATCCCCCAGGCCATGGACGGCAAGCCCCTGCTGGACGCCTTCGAGCCCCAGGTGGCGGAAAAGCCGGTGGTTTACGAAGAAGATGACGGGGATGACGCCAGCGGCCCGGGCCTGGAACTGAGCGAGGAGGAGCAGCGGGCCATCCGCGAGCGCTTGCAGGGATTGGGATACGTCGCCTGACCATGATGGCTGTGGAACCATCCACCTCGTTCACGCCCGAGCGGCCCGCGCTGCCCCCGGCGACGAAAGACCTGTCGGTCATCATCGTCAACTGGAATGCGGCGGCCTATCTGCCCGCGGCCCTGGACGCGCTCTTTGCGGCCACGGCTCATCTGGACGTGGAAGTGCTGCTGGTGGACAATGCGTCCACCGACAATTCGCTGACTCTGGTGCGAGAGCGCTATCCTCAGGTGACTATCATCGCCAACGAGAGCAATCGCGGCTTCGCCGCGGCCAACAACCAGGGCATTCGCCGCGCCCGCGGCCGCTACATCCTGCTGCTGAATCCCGACACCGAACTGCCGCCCCAGGCCCTGACCCGATTTGTGAGCTTCATGGACGCACATCCGCAGGTGGGCGCGGCCGGGCCGCGGCTGCAAGGCCCCACCGGCAAGATTCAGGGCGGAGCCGCGGGCCACGATCCCTCGTTGAGCGCCATCTTCAACTTCGCCACCTTTCTCTATCGCCTTTTTCCTCACCGATTTCGGGGGCTTTGGCTCACCCGTTCGCTTTACGAGGGATCTCAGCCCATCGATGTCGATTGGGTGTCGGGGGCCAGCATGTTGCTGCGCCGCGAAGCCATCGAAACCGCGGGGCTGATGAACGAGCGTTATTTCATGTATTCCGAGGATGTGGAATTGTGCCGCCGGATGCGGGCCGCGGGCTGGCAAATCGCCTGTCTGCCCGACATCCACGTCACCCATCACATTGGCGGCAGCTCCCGCCAGCTCGGGCCCGAATTTTACGCCCACAACATCGATTCCCTGGACCTGGACTTGCGCACCCGCTACAATTCGTTGCAGGTGGCGCTGATGCACCTGGTGGCCGCGTTCGGCTATCTGCTGCGCATGTTGTTCTATGAATTCCACTACCAGCGCACGCGGCTTCCCATCCTGCGTGAGTTGAGTCATTTGTGGGGAGCCTGTCTGCGAACCAGTCTGGTGCGCATGTTTAAACCCGCGCCCGTGGTCACCTCATACAACAATCAACAATCACTAGCCAACGATTAACGCAGGCTCTACTGAAAAAAGATTCGTCTCACGCAAAGTCGTAAAGACGCCAAGAGAAAAAGATTGGTTTCGCCGAGAAATATGGATTGAAGTCCCCCTTTTCCTGTCTCTGCATTCGCAGCGTCGATGTGGTGAACGTTTTTTTAGGGAATCCAACGCAGCAAACTGTTTACTGATAACTGCTTACTGATAACCTCCCAATGTCCCGTACAGTCGCCCGTAACACCCTCTTTCTCAGCGCCGCCCAGGGGATTCGCATCATCCTGGCCTTTGCGCTGATTTTGTATATCGCCAATTTTTACGGGCCCACCTGGCAGGGCAAATTCAGCATCCTGCTGGCATTTTTGAATATCTTTCAGGTGATGGCCACCTTCGGGCTGCCGCGGCTGGTCACCCGCAACGTGGCCCGGGATTATGAGCAGAGCAATCATTACTATTGGGCGGGCCTGGCCGCGCAGGGGCTGACCACCCTGGGGGTGATGGCCGCGATGGTGGGCGTGGTGGCGATAATGCCCTATCCCGCGGACACCAAATGGATGTTGTGGGTGGCGGTGCTGGCGCTGCCCCTGTTTACGCTCTATTCCCTGGCTGGAGCCCTGCTGCGGGCCATCGAGAAGATGCAATATCTGGTCTACGCCGAGATGCTCAGCGCCACCGCCCAACTGGTCACGGCCATCCTGCTGCTTTCGTTGGGCGGCGGGGTTATCGTGCTGGCGGTGATCCGGGTGGCGGGCATCGGGCTGGCCGCGCTGATGGTGACTCTGGCCGCGCTGCACCTGCGGCTGGTGCGCCGTCCCCGCTGGGATTTCGCTTTCGCCCGCAAGTTGCTGCGGGAATCGCTGGATTTCTTCGGCATGGCCGTATTCGACGCCCTCACCCAGCGGCTGGACGTGTTGGTGCTTTCGGTCATCGCCGGTGAGGCGGTCACGGGCGTGTATGACGCCGCGTTTCAGCTCATCAAGGTGGTGATGACCCTGATCCTCTCCTTCACCGATGCGGTGTATCCGGCCATCTCCCGGCTGTATGCCCATGAGCGGAGCGCGTTTCGGGCGGCCATGCACAAATATCTCAAATGGGGCCTGGCCGCGTTGCTGCCCGTGGCCGCGGGCCTGACGCTGCTGGCCCCCTTCGTCATCCGGCTGCTCTACCGTCGGCAGGGCTATGAGGATGCGGCGCGGGTGTTGCAGATTCTGGCCTGGGCCATCCTGGTCTATTTCATCTACATTTTCCTTTCTCGGGCGCTGATGGCGGGCAATCGGCAGCGGGCGGCTTTTGCCGTGACCGCTTTCATGGTGGCCGCGGGCCTGGGCCTGCTGACCGCGGGCGTGCATTTGTGGGGAGCGACGGGCGCAGCCGCGGGCCTGTTGGCCATGTATGGCCTGGGGGCGCTGCTCACCGGGCGCTTGACGCGGGGTTTTTAGCGCTGAACACCCCCTGAAATCCAGGAGAGTCCCAATCTCTTCCCCTTGGCGTCTTTGCGACTTTGCGTGAGACGAAACTTTTTAGCATATCCGAGATTTGGTTTATGCGCCCGCTAAAACCACAGCCCCAGTAGCCACTGCACCCGATCGATGAGCAAGGTGATGCGAGCGCCCGCGGTGCTGGCCAGCAACGCGCCCAAAGCCAGCATCAGCGCCCAATACCCCCACAAACGCCAGCCATGCAACACCTTGATCATAGCGGGCCGATTCTCGTCCGGCGTCTCTTTTTCATCCAGGCCCGGCAGTAAAAAGAGCAGCACGCCCAGGCTGGTCAGGGTGGCCATCACCACGCTGAGCGCATCCAGGGTCGGAAAACGGGGGGTAAATTCCAGATGCAGCTGGTTCACGGCCATTAGTTGTGGCAGCAATGTACCGCGCATGGCCCCGGCCAGGGCCAGTGCGCCCCCCACGCCCGCCATCAATCCCAGCGGCAGCAGTCCCCAGGCCCGGGCAGCCGGTTTCGGAACCATTCTCAGGAGCAGTAAAGCGGTCAGAATCACCGCCGCCAGCGCTACGCCGAACTGGAGCGGAATGCGAAGCATGGCGGGTGAAAATGCTGGCAACAACACCTGTTTGAACGCGACAGCCGCCACATAGCCTGCGCCGGTTCCCAGCAGCAGATAAGAGGCCCAGCGAAAGGCCTTCTTCGCGCCAAAAGCCCGGCTAAAAATCGCCAGGGTCAGAACTGTTGCCAGGAGGGAGCCGAGAAGGACGGAGAAAGACATGGGGGAATCAACAAATGTGCCAGGAGGTGAGACGGCGGCAAGTCCGATAGGACCGCCGACCTGATACGCTTCTGATGGATTGACGCGTCTTATTTGCGAAGGAGGGAACGGAAGGCGGCGACAAAAAGAATGCTCAGGAGCGTCAGCAGCGCCAGGGTTTGAGCTGTGGACTGGGCGTAAGCCGGACCTCTTTGTCCCAGCAACGTTTCATAAGCCAGCGCGTCAGGATAACCGGAAAGCAGCACGCGGATCTGGCCGCTCTGTTCATAGGGGCGCAGCACCGGCGCCACTGCGCCCGAGGCCGCGACCACCAGAGGCGTTTGTGAGCGTACAGCTATTTGTTCCACCCACTGCTGGCTGCTGGCCAGGTCCGCGCTGAATTCGATGATTAGATCGAAGGCATCGATGCTCTCTGCCGGTCTCATGCCGGTCTCGGCGGCGCTGATCACCGGCTGATTGGAAGCGATGACCGGCGAGAGGGCCAGAGAGCGCAGGGCTGCTGTTTGGCCGGGGATAAAACCGAATTCTACGGGCGGCGGGCCCGCGGGCTTCAGTCCCGGCAATTGCCAGTGATTGCTCAGCGCGTCAGCATCCGCCGCCACGTTGGGGCCGAAGGGCCGCAGACTCATGTACACAATGTTGGCGCCCTTTCGCCGCAGGTGTTGCAGAAGTGGCTGGGCCAGCAATTGCAGCTCGCCCTGGGTGGCGGGATCGTAATCCCAGGCCAAGAGAACGCGGGCGTTCTGTGGTAATATCTCGATAAACGCGTAGGCGTCTTTTACGGAGGAGCGCAGCGCTGCACCAGCCGGAGCCAGCAGATTCCACAGGCTGCCAAAAAAGATCGCCGCGAAGAAAATCCCGGCAATTACTGGCAGAGCCCGGCTTTTTTGCGGAGATGGCGACGCGGGCCGGGATATTGGAACTGGCGCGAGGGGGGCATCCGCCGGTGGCTCTTCCGCTCTCTGCGCCTCATCTTTGCTGGCGGAGACCGCCGCAGCGCCCGAGGCAACGGCTGCCATGGGCGTCGATAGCGCTGAGGATGGCTCTTCTTCGGGGCTGGACGTCGGCAATGCGCCGGAAATGACAGCCTCAGAAAGGAGGGGAACC
Source organism: Anaerolineae bacterium (assembly GCA_015493675.1). GTDB lineage: Bacteria > Chloroflexota > Anaerolineae > J102 > J102 > M2005. Next base: position 7,624 of record WGCR01000645.1, on the reverse strand, counting down.
GGGTCGTGTAATTTCCCGGAGGTAATCACAGGCTCAGCCGGAATCAGCCCCTGAATTTGACTGAGCAGGCGCGGCGGGCGACCCGCGGGCGCGAGGGATTCGCCACAATGCTGGCAGACTTCAACGCCATCAGGGTTTTCTTTACCGCAGGATGGACAGATCACGACTCTTCCCCGATCTTGTGGTGGGAAAATAGCTTCAGAAAGATGGCCAGCAGCGCCCCCACCGCCAACCCCAGCAGGACGCCGCGGAATGCGGCCGCCACCGGCGCAATCAGCAAATCATGTCTGAAAGCAGCCATGACGGGAAAATTCGACGCCAGCGAAGGGATTTGCCCCACCAGAACGATGACCATCCCCACGAAAAGCAAAAACCCGCCCAAATCCCGCACGCTGAGGCGCCGAAACAGGGCGTAAGCCAAAAAGATGGGCAGCAGGGCGAAGATGGCCGCCATGCCCGGAGCCAGCAGCCATTGATACAACCATCCTCCCAACCCTGTCTGAAAGCCTCCGGGCAACAGACCCGCGATAAATGCGACGATGAACCCGGCTATCAGCAACAGGCTGCCGACATCTTTCTGCCGGGCCCGCTGGACATGCCGTCTTGCCAGATTGAAGGCGGCCAGCGTCAGCGCCGCAGCGCTGACCAACACCACTGTTTTCAGCAGAAATTGTGTTGGCGTCACCAGCCACGGCAGATCAAAGAAATAATTGCTGAAAGCCAACAGCCCGGAAAAGAAGGCCAGGATGATGGCCAGCCATTCGGGCAGGCGATGGAGGGGGGAAGTCATGGGGGATTATCTTTCTGCTAAATAAACGTCAGCATCCAGAGGAGGAGAAAGGTCAGGCCCAACAGAATGACGAAAGCTGTGACTATCCAGACCAGACGCAAGGCGATTTTGTCCGGGATCGGCTTCAGGCTGGGACTCAGGGCCGCCGCCAGACCCGAGCTGTCATCTTCGCCCCCCACAGCATCGGCGAACAGATGATTGATTTCAGGGGGGAGATACCCATTGCCCTCGATAAAAAATGATCCTTCACTCAGCCCAGTGACGGGCATATCCATGCTCGCAGGATCGAATTTTTGCTGGCGATAAAAGATCTGCATCGTCTCTGACGTTTCATCATCCCGAAAACGAAGCCACAAGAAAATAGCCATCAACGCGATGAGGGCAAGTAATGCCAGAGCAAGAAAATCGGGGGAAGGAGGCGTCATCTGGAAAAACGATCGGCGTTTCAGGGGTCGGGAGTGGGATCATCGAACGGGCGAGGTCGCGCTTCATCCAGGCGCATCAACTGCTGCGCCCAGGTCCGAGTGACGCCGGGGAGAAAGGGCGCCGCCGCCAACAGCAGCTCTCCCGCGAAAAGCGCCAGCGGACGATAAGTCTCCACCAGGATGGATAGGGGGAGGTCGCGCTTCTGTTTCATCTCACTATAAGATTATCACGCCAGCGGGCATGGCGCAAAGGAAACGAAGAGGTGCAGGAGCGCCCTCTCGACTCCTGTCGCACAAAAAAGAGCTGACCCGGTGCGGGGCAGCTCTTTTGCAGACGATCGTTCGGCTAACGGCGTTTCTTCGATTTACGTTTTTTGGGCTTGCGGCGGCCGCTGCGGGGAGGGGCTCCCCCTGCCGCAACCGGTTGCCTGGGCGCAGGCGGCGTTTGATTGCCCGCCAGATCGCTCTTCATGTGACAATCTTTGTATTTTTTGCCGCTGCCGCACCAGCAGGGATCGTTGCGACCCAATTTCGGGCCTTGTCGACGTTGCGGCGCGGGCCTGCCGCCATTGCCGCCGCTGCTGGGATGCACCGCCTGAACCGGCGCCCGTTGCTGCTCGCGCACCAGTTCCACCAGATAAATCTGCGTCACGACATCTTCCTGGATTTGTTCCATCAGATCGGCGAACATGTCAAACGCTTCGCGTTTGTAGGCGACAAGCGGGTCCTGTTGAGCCACCGCCTGCAGGCCGATGCCCTCGCGCAGGATATCCAGGTCTGTCAGATGACGCACCCAACGTTTGTCGATGGACTGGATCATGAGCAGGCGCTCGATACGGCGCATATCCTCGTTGCCCAGCCGCTGTTCTTTGGCTTCATAATTGGTTGCGGCAATCTCTTGCAGCCGTTCCACCAATTCCTCGCGGCTGAGCCCCGTCCAGACTTCCACCGTCTCGCTGGCGGGCAGCGGCATCACGCGCAGCACTGCCTGATGCAGCGATTTCAGGTCCCAATCCTCCGCATACTTGGCCGATGTGTATCGGTCCACCAGCTTTTGCAGATAACTGTTGACCATGCGCAAAATGGTGGGTTTGAGATTGGGCTCGGAGAGCACCTTGCGGCGCTGGTCATAAATCACTTCACGCTGCTTGTTCACCACGTCGTCATATTCGAGGACGTGTTTACGCATGTCAAAATTGTAGCCCTCGACCCGGGTCTGGGCCTGTTCGATGGCCTTGCTGACCATGCCCGCCTCCAGGGGCATATCCTCTTCCACCCCCAGCCGATCCATGATCTTTGACAGCGAACTGCCGCCAAACCGTCGCATCAGATCATCTTCCAGCGACAGATAGAAGCGAGATTGACCGGGATCGCCCTGGCGCCCGGCGCGGCCGCGCAACTGATTGTCGATGCGGCGGGCTTCGTGGCGCTCAGTGCCAATGACATACAGTCCGCCCAGTTCACGCACCCTGGCTGCGTCTCGCTTGGTCTGTTCCCAGCGCTCTTTCAGCACTTTCACCCAGGGCGCATCGATCTTTTCGGTCGGATCCTGGCCCTTGCGCAGCATATCCACCACATCAGTCCAGTCAGCCTCGGAGATTTCGTTGAGCTCGTAGCCCTGCTTGCGCAGGTCCTCGCGGGCCAGATTTTCGGCATTGCCGCCCAGCAGGATGTCGACGCCGCGACCGGCCATGTTGGTGGCGATGGTCACTGCGCCCGGGCGCCCGGCCTGGGCGATGATCACCGCCTCGCGCTCGTGATTCTTGGCGTTCAGCACCTCGTGCGGGATGCCGCGGCGGCGCAGCAACGTGGCGATGTACTCGGATGTCTCGATGGCGCTGGTGCCCAGCAACAACGGCTGTCCATTCTTGTGCGCCCGTTCGATCTCCTCTAGCACAGCCTTGAATTTGGCCCGCTGCGATTTGAACACCATGTCGGGATGATCGATGCGCTGCACCGGCACATTGGTGGGGATGACCACCACATCCAGGTTGTAGATGCGATGGAATTCCTCCTGCTCCGTGGCTGCTGTACCGGTCATACCGGCCAGCTTGCGATACATGCGGAAGAAATTCTGGAAGGTGATGGTGGCCATGGTCAGGTTCTCGCGACGCACCTTCACCCCTTCCTTGGCCTCGATGGCCTGATGCAGGCCCTCGGAATAGCGACGGCCATGCATCAAACGGCCGGTGAATTCATCCACGATGATGATCTCGCCATCTTTGACGATGTAATCCTTGTCGCGTTTGAACAACACCTGGGCCCGCAGAGCGTTATCCAGATAAGGCGCCATTTCCGCGTACTCGGGATCATACAGAGTTTTATCTTCGGGGATGCCCAGCCAGTTTTCAATCTTGCGCAGGCCATCCTCGGTAAGCGTGACCACGCGGTCTTTCTCGTCCAGCGTATAATCGCCCGGGCCATCTTCTTCCTCCTGCGGAACCAGGCGGGGGACAAGCTGGGCGAAACGGCGATAGAGTTCGCTGGATTCCTGCGCCGGGCCCGAGATGATCAACGGCGTGCGGGCCTCGTCAATGAGGATGTTATCGATTTCGTCGATGATGGCGAAATTCAGAGGCCGCTGCGACATCTGGTGAATATCGGTGACCATGTTGTCGCGCAGATAATCGAATCCGAACTCGTTGTTGGTGCCATAGGTGATATCCGCCCGATAAGCCTCGCGCCGGGTGATGGGCCGCAGGTTGCGAAAACGATCATCGTCATTGGGGTATTCGGGATCGTAGATAAAAGAGCCCTGATCGGGATTTCCGGCCCCGCTCTGGATGACTGCGGCGCTGACTCCCAGAAAATGATACACCGGCCCCATCCACTGCACGCCATACTTGGACAGATAATCGTTGGGCGTGACCAGATGCACACCCCGGCCTGTGAGCGCATTGAGATATAACGGCAGCGTGGCGACCAGCGTCTTGCCTTCACCGGTCTTCATCTCGGCGATCTTGCCCTTGTGCAATACGATGCCGCCGATGAGCTGCACGTCATAGTGCCGCATGCCCAGCGTCCGCACCGCGGCCTCCCGCACCACTGCGAAGGCCCGGGGCAGGATTTCCATGAGGATATCCTCTTCCAACTGGCGCAGGTCCTCATCGGTGCGCTCAATTCGGCGTTTGATGCGATCGATGTCACTGGGATCCTCGGCTGCTTCCAGCTCCTTTTGCAGATCATCCAGCTCCTGGCGCAGGGGCGCCGTCTCCTGCCCGATTTTTTCCCGGAAGATGTCCGTCTGGGCTCGCAGCGCTTCATCGCTGAGCTGTTTGATCTCGGGCTCCAGCGCATTGATTTCATCCACCAACGGCCGGATTTGTTTAATCATTTTCTCGCTGGGATCGCCAACGACTTTTTTCAGTAAGTTCTTGAACATAGCGGTTGCTTCGGGAGTTTCCTGATGGAGTTGATATGTCGATCTGAACAGAACGCCAAATAACAAGCGCCAAACGTCATTGGATGCCACGTTTCATTGACGTTTGACGCATGACGTTTGTGGCGATGGCGGCGTCACCATCGTCTGGATAGCGCATTATGCTATGCGAGAATTTCTTCTCCAAAAAACGCTAACGCTTCATTATAGCACATTGTCTTTTATCAGGCGTTCGTTCGTAAGGCCCGCAGTTGTCGGAACAGCTCTTTTTCTCGCTCCGTCAGGTTCTTGGGCAGCCTGGCCACCACCTCGACGTAGAGATCGCCGTGCTGGTCGGGCTTTTTGACATTGGGCATGCCCTTGCCCCGCAGCCGGAAAACCTTGCCGTTGTCGGTCTCGGGCGGGATATTCAGGATGAGGGGCCGATCCAGGGTGGGAACCTGCACCTCGCCGCCCAGGATCATCGTGTACAGGTCTACGGGCAGCTTCAGCCGCAGGTTGTCGCCCTCTCGCTGAAATTGGGCATGGGGAGCCACGGTGATCTTGAGATAAAGATCGCCCGGTGCGCCGCCGTTGCGGCCCGGTTCGCCCTTGCCTGCCACCCGCACCCGCGAGCCAGTTTTGACGCCTCTGGGGATTTTCACCTCGATGCGTTCGCCATCCAGTTGCAGCGTGCGAGAGGAGCCCCGGTAAGCCTCTTCCAGGGTAATGGTCACGGGGTGCTCGATATCGCGACCGCGGGCGGGGCGAGCATAAGCGCCGGAGGTGCGGGCGCCGCCGAAGCCGAAATCATCGAAGCCCGCGCCCGAAGCCCGGCTCCTGCCGCCGCCTCTCATGCCAAACAGGGTCTCGAAGAAATCTGAGAAACCGCCGCCGCCAAACATCTGCTCGAACTCCTCAGGCGAGACGGTGCGATAGCCGCCCGCTCCCGGAGCGCCGGCGCCGCGAGTCCCGGCGCCGTACTGCTGCCAAAAATCCTCCGGGCGGCCCCCGGCGCCGGTGAAATTCTTCCATTGAGCGCCGAACTGGTCATACTTCTTGCGTTTTTCGGGATCGGAAAGCACTTCGTAGGCCTCGTTGATCTCTTTGAACTTCTCCTCGGCCTTGGGATCGTTGGGATTGGCGTCAGGGTGATATTGACGGGCCAATTTGCGGTATGCTTTTTTTATCTCTTTCTCGGTGGCCGTCTTGGTCACGCCGAGAATTTTGTAATAGTCTTTGTAGTCCATAACACCTCACGGTGAAGGTTAATGATTGAAGATTGATGATGAAAGGGAAGGATGACTGGGATCGCCGGGGTGGTAGCGTCTTTAATCATTCGTCATTGATCATCGATCTTACGCCGCCACCAACACGCGGGCGGGGCGGATGACCCGGCCATCGATAGTATATCCCCGCTGCATGACTTTTGCCACATGCCCGCTGGGGATTTCGGGGGCATCGATGACGCCCACGGCCTCATGCAGCTCGGGATTGAATTCCTCGCCCGCGGGGTCGATGACCTGCACGCCGTACTTGCTCAGGGTGTCCAGAAATGATTTGAGCGTCAGCTCCACACCCTGGCGCAGGCCGTCATTGCTTTCGCCTTCGGCGCTATGAGCCAGAGCCGCTTCCAGATGGTCGGCCAGGGGCAGAAAGTCCTGCAACATGCGGACGCGTAAGTCGTCGCTGTATTGGGCATGACGTTTTTCGATGCGTTTTTTTGTATTTTCAAGATCAGCCTGCAGGCGGGCGTATTGCTCCTGCCAGTTGATATCCTGCTGCTGATCGATTTGATCAGTGGAAATGGATTGGGGGCGTTCTTCTTTTTGATTCATAGCTGGTTGTTCGTCCTCTTTTGGGATTTCCGGCACAGGCGCTTCTTCTCGGGCGGGGTCTCCTGCCCGGCGCACCTTGATGCGCTTGACGGGCCTGCTCCGCCGGATGATGGTGGGATTGGCGCGAGGATCGAGGGGGTTGCGACGGTAAGGATCGAAGGGTGACATGATTGCTGTGAGGTAGATTGACGATGATCGTTGGTGTGTCTATTTTGTGACGTAATGCGTGAGCGCAAAGCGTATCATCGTTAGCAAATCATATCTTCGCGCTTCACGCATTACAAAAAAACGGGCGGAAGTCATGGCGACTCCCGCCCGCGTGTGGGGTCTGGGAAACCGCGGGCCACGCCCGCAGCAGGGCGGGGACGTGACCTGCGGAGAGTTTTAGACTTCCCGGAAGTCGCCTTCGACGACCTCTTCATCGCCGCCGGCCGGGCCAGGTTCGGGGCCTGCCGCGCCGCCGTCAGCGCCCGGCGTGGGGCCTGCGGCCTGCTGGCTGTAGAGCTGCTGGCTCAGCGCGTGGCTGGCCTGTTGCAGTTGCTCGGTCAGGCTGCGGATATGGGCCGCATCGTCGCCTTCCATGGCCTGCTTCAGCTCGTTGATCAGGTTCTCGATCTGGCCTTTTTCGGTGACGGGAACTTTGTCGCCCAGTTCCTTCAGCATCTTTTCGGTGGCGTACACCGTGCTATCGGCCGTGTTGCGGGCGTCGATGAGCTGCTTGCGGGCCTCATCCTCGGCCTCGTGCGACTTGGCTTCCCGCACCATCTGCTCCACCTCGTCCTCGCTGAGGTTGGTGGTGGCAGTGATCTTGATGCCGGTTTCCTTGCCCGACGCCTTGTCTTTGGCCGTCACATGCAGGATGCCGTTGGCGTCGATGTCGAAAGTGACTTCGACCTGCGGGACGCCGCGCGGCGCAGGCGGAATGCCGTCCAGGCGGAAGGTGCCCAGCAGTTTGTTATCTTTTGCCAGCGGGCGTTCGCCCTGCAACACATTGATATCCACCGCCGTCTGGTTGTCTTCAGCAGTGCTGAAAATCTCGGTCTTGCGGGTGGGGATAGTGGTGTTGCGGGGGATGAGCACCGTCATCACTCCGCCCAGGGTTTCGACGCCCAGGCTCAGCGGCGTCACATCCAGCAGCAGCACGTCCTTGACCTCACCGGCCAGCACGCCTGCCTGGATGGCCGCGCCGATCGCAACGACCTCATCAGGGTTC
>WGCR01000644.1 GCA_015493675.1 Anaerolineae bacterium | reverse complement strand
GGCGCTGGCTTTGGATGGTCATTTCGTTGTCGAGCAGCAGGCCCGCTCCGCTTCGGGCTTTATGCAGAATTTCAACGGCAGCGGCGGCCTCTGGCGGCGCGCCGCCATCGATGACGTTGGCGGCTGGCAGGACGACACGGTTACCGAAGACCTGGATCTGGCCTATCGAGCGCAATTGGCCGGGTGGCGCGGCAGCTACATCAACAGCATCGAAGCGCCTGCGGAGCTGCCTCCCGTCATCACGGGCTTCAAACGTCAGCAGCGCCGCTGGGCCAAGGGGTCCATCCAGACTTTGCATAAGCTGGCGCTGCCGGTGTTGCGCAGTGATAAAAGCGTCGGGAAAAAAATCTATGCCCTGGCGCACATGGGGGGCTATGCGTTTCATTTGCCCCTGCTGGCCATGCTTGTCCTGACGTTGCCGCTGGCATTGCTCCCCGCCTATCATCTGCCCCTTTCGTTTATGGGCGGCGTCTCCATGCTTTTTTCGGTTGCGCCTTTTGTCATGTTTATGCTGGCGCAATATGTTCTGGCCGGTTGGGCGGGATTGAAACGGTTGTGGGCGCTGCCGGTGCTGGCAATTCTTTTCATGGGGCTTTCCCCCGCTATTGCAATTTCGGTGATTTCGGGGCTGCGTCATTCAGGCGGCGTATTCGAGCGCACGCCCAAACAGGGCCGCGGGCCGCGCCGTGCGGCTCTGCCGGGGCGTATGGCCTTGAGCGAATTCCTGCCCGAGGCGCTGGCGTTTGTTTATGCTTTGCTGATTCTCATGATTGTCGCTGCCACCGGTCGCTGGGCGTTGGCGCCGCTGCCCGGATTGTTTCTGTTGGGATCGGGGTTGACGCTGGCGCTGGAACTACAGGAATACTGGGCTGTGCGACGGTATCGTCGTCCCACACGAACCTCGCGTCTGGCCCACCCGGGCGATGTTGCATCAGGGTGACCGGCGCAACAAAGCTGTCTTCACTGGATGCGTTCAGCCTGTATTGTGTTCGACGGGTGATAATATGATTGATGACGTTTTGCGTTTGATGTATTTTTGATATACTTGACTGACAGACGCGTTTTCTGAGCGTCTCCACCGCCTTCATACGATGGCGTGTGATTGGCATTTCATATCGCCGTACACTGTAAACCGGAGATCTATCATGCTACGACGTGCTTTGATCACGCTCTCACACAGCGCTACAATGCGGCGGATGACCAGTGATTTTCCGCCAGCGCGGCGGATGGCTCGGCGTTTTGTGGCAGGAGAGACAAGGGAAGACGCCTTGCAGGTTATCCAGCAGTTGAATGAGATGGGCGCACTGGTGACGTTGGATTATCTGGGAGAGCATGTGACGGACAAAGCATTGGCCCGGGCCAGCGCCGAGGAATACGAGACTGTTTTGGACGAGATTGCTTCCCGGGGATTGAAGAGCGGCGTTTCGTTAAAACTTTCGGCGATGGGCCTGCATATTGATGAGAAATTTTGTTATCATAATGTGCGGGATATTGTCACCATTGCCGCTGAAAAAGGGCGTTTTGTGCGGATTGATATCGAGGAATCAGCGCTTGTCGATGTGACGATAGAAATCTATCGGCGTCTGCGGGCGGAGTTTGACAATGTTGGCATGGCGCTTCAGGCTTATCTGCATCGCACCCGGAACGATCTGCAAGCCCTGATTGATGATGGCATTGCCGATATTCGTCTGGTCAAGGGCGCCTATGATGAACCGCCCGACATCGCCTGGCAGGAGCGTGAAAAAATCCAGCAGGAGATGATCGCCCTGGCCAAGATGATGTTAACGCCCGAAGCCCGGGCCAAAGGCGCTCGCATGGCGTTGGGGTCTCATGACGATGTGATCTACAATGAGGTCATTGCCTATGCCAACGATCTCGACGTCGATCCGCAGCGATGGGAAATCCAGTTTCTGTATGGCATCCGCCGCGATGAGCTCAAACGATTGCTGGCCGAGGGTGTACGGATGCGCGTTTATGTCCCCTATGGCGGTTCCTGGTATCCCTACTTCATGCGTCGTCTGGCCGAACGCCCTGCCAATCTGGTTTTCTTCCTGCGTGCTGCCGCCGGAAAATAGTCGCAACGCCTGCCGTTTCCCCAGAACAAAAGAACAGAGACGCCGGATTGGCGTCCCTGTTCGGAAGTGCGACTGAACACGCTTGCGCATTGTTGGAGATCCGTCCCCCGACAAATCTCTTATGGCGGTGTTCAGGTCATCCACAACTGTGTTGTGGTTTTTGCCAAGGCGCACTGAGATGACAGATTCCCCCTTCCCGTCATACTCGTTTGCACCGTGACTAGTTAGTGAAGACGGCAGGGTTGCGAAAAAGTTACGGGTAAAATGGGGAAATTTTTGAATTTCCTCAAAATTCCCCGAATTTTCCGTAACCTGCGTCATTATCCCGGGAAAAGGAAGATGACGGTGACCGTCATTGCAGCTATAATCAGATATTCGATCACCCTTCGGCGATTGAATTCCCCCCGTAGCATCTGTTGCGCCAACCCCGCCAGCAGATAAAATCCTAACAGTAGCACGAGCGCCACCCGCACCGAAGCAAATGGCCAGTAATTGAGTATGACAGTAAGCTGCGCCAACATCAGAGCGATGAGGGCGCTGTACAGGAAAACCAGCCGCATACGCGCCCGGCTTCCCCGCAGCAGGTCCATCGCCAGCAGGCCCGCGCTTACCCCGATCAGCGTCGCTGACACCAGTGAACGGCTGCGCGAGAGATAGATGAGGATAAACGCCACCGCCGCCACCGCATAGGCCAGCCCGTTGAGCAACAGCCGGGCATTGCCATATTCCGGCGCATTCGGATCTATTGTGTGATATTCGCCCGCCATGCTGGCTGCCAGTGCGACCCCGGTCAGGGCCAGGGTGATCAACCAGACGCCTTCGGCTGTGATTTCCGGCAGCAGCACCGCACTTGTCAGGACGATGGCCGTGGGCAGTCCCCAGAAACGATAAGTGTGCTGCAACAGGTCCTTTTGGGGGTGCGTCCGCAGGGCGGCTTCCAGGCCCGCCCAGGTGGCGGCCAGCGCCGCCAATCCGGCCAGAAAAGCTGCTGAAAACCGAAAATCAATCGGCGATCCAAACACCGAGATGGAAAAGGTCCGCTCCGGGATCGTGAGCAAAAGGCCGAATGTCAGTGAGGCCAGCACGATCCAGGTGGTGACGCTGAGATGACTGCGATACTCGTTCATGGCGCCTCCATTCTAGCCCCGGCATTCTTTCCTGTCAATAATCCCCCAATCTTCAATCCCTGACATCATCATGACCAATGCTTCCCCCATTTTGATCGATTTCGACATCCGCATCTTCAAGGCGGGCGATAATTACACCGTTACCGCCCAAACCCCCGACAGCGGCCTGGCCGAGAGTCAGTTGGACGCTGACGCGCTTTTCGCTGCTGAGTTTCAGGAAAAATTGACTCAGATTCGCGAAGAGCCATTTACCACCGACGAGTCTTTGTTTCGGGAGGTGGGGGAGAGCCTGTTTCGGGCGCTATTTCAGGGACAAGTGCGGGATTTATTCCTGGCGACATGGTCTCAGGAGG
>WGCR01000643.1 GCA_015493675.1 Anaerolineae bacterium | reverse complement strand
GGTGGCGGTCGGTGCAACCGAGGTGGGCGTAACGGTGGGTGCAACCGAGGTGGGCGTGGCAGTGGGATTGGGGTGGGGGTTGGTCATGCCATGAGGCCCGGGGCCATCGGGCACGTTATCACCATGACAAACGCTGCATTCCTGAAGCGTCCCGGCGTAACCCTGCAACCGGATGACCTGGATATTATCTCGATCTTCGGTGCTGGGTAGAATGGCGTGCGTGCTGCCGTGGCAGGATTCGCAGTACAGGCCGCCATGGCCCTTGGATTGTCGGAACAATTTGCCCGGCTCCTCAGCATACTGATCGCCGTGACAGCTTCCGCACGAGGGCAGATCGACCCAGGGCTCGCGATTTTCACTGGCCACATCCTGGATGCTGCCATGACAATCCTGACAGGTTTGACCGGCGGCAGCCATGGTCCCGCGCAGGCACTTGGTCTGCGGGCCGGGATGACATTGGTAGCACTCAGCCTTGGCGTCACTGGTCGCGTCAACGCCATCAGGCGCCGTCGAGAGCGTGGGAGCGCCGTCATCATCACACCCGTCGTTGGGATCCAGGCTGTTGGGAATGCCATCGTCATCGCAATCGCCCCCGTCGTCATCATCCCCCTCGCCGCCATGTTTGCTATGAATGGCGTGAGAGAGACTGGGCAGATCGGGATTGCCGGACATGCCCAGGGCATTGGAGGCGTGGCAATTGGCGCAGAGCACCGGGCGCTGGGCCATGAGATTAGTGCCCTCTTCCTTGTCATGCAGCGACAGGATGTTGGTTTCGGTATTGCCCGTGGCGATGCCCTCCATGCCATCGCTATGGCAATCGTCGCAGTGCATCTCGGTGGAGACAGGTGCGACGAAGGTTGTGCGGGCCAGCACCTCGCCTGTTGTGGCGTCCTTGGCCACCAGATCAGCCAACTGATAGGGCTGCTGAACATGGGGGCCGTTATCCTCATAGGGCGTCAAAGGCACGCCTTCGATGACGAAGTGATCTCCATCCGGACGCATGGTTCCCGTCAGCCTGGCGCCGGTCAGCCCTTCGTCCGGCTGTAGATTCACGCCAAAAAGCTGATTGGCGTACTGCCAGAAATCGATCTTGTTGGAGCTGGTCGTGTTGTTCTGGAAACTGTATTCGATGACCACATTGTCCGTGACGATCTCCGGCTCGGGCCCGGTGCGGATGAGCTGCGCCCACATGTTATTGTAGGGCGGCAGAATGGCCAGATTGGCGAACGATTCATTCATGCAGTGCATGCCCAGATCATTCCAGCCGATGAGTTGATACGCCCCGGCCGGTGGCGGCGTCCCGCTCGGGGGCGTCGCCGTAGGCGCGGGCGTGCTGGTGAGTGCGCTTCCGGGATGGCTGTTGGGATCGCCGGGCAGGGTCAACGCGTTGATCTCATCGATGTTGGAATAACCGTCGCCGTCCGAATCCAGCAGCTCGATGGCCTGGAAATTGTGCCCGTGGGATTTATAGTCATCGCCATAGGGATTACGGTTGGGGACGCTGGTGTGACAGGTGCTGCAACTATCGAGCTGAGTGCCCGCAGTTTGTGGATACGTGTTGACAAAGCTGGTCAGGTAGTTACTCTTGGCCTGTGCAACTTGCTCGTTTTTCTGCGGCCAAAAGAGGAGACTGCCTGCCAGAATGAACACCGCCAGGCCGCCCCACAGCAACCAGCGTAGAACGTTAGGTGAGTTGTGTGTGCGTGTAAAAGGGGACTTTTCAAATTCCATATTGATTCTCCTTTCAAAATGTGTGTGTGCGTGAGATATTCCTTTATATCTGGCGATTGTCACCTCCTGTTGAGAAGAAGAGAGCCGCACAGTCGCACTGCCAGGCACGACAAGGATGCTCATTGGCGACCGATGCGGGCGGAAAATAAATGAAACGTGAGCGGCGTTTCACCTGTAACACCCTTCATTAACGCAGGATGAGCAAAAAGGATACGGGGAGCATCCCAGTCGATTTTCCCCTGCCTGTTGTTAATCCCCGGTTATGGTTCTATTAAGCGCATGTTAACCGCCCATCCAAAGTAACGTCCTTTTTCCCGCTGTAGCGCTGACCACCCCAGGCTCATCAGGCGTTTTGCACCGACGTCAACCAAATGATGTAGTCCGTTGGCGGACAACCCCGCACCAATCCTGATGAAGATGACGATAGACGGCAGACCGAGGACGGTCGTGTTCGGCTTTATGAAAGAGGAGATTCCCTTCGGCTGCGCTCAGGACATGCTTCGCTTCGCTCAGAATGACACGGTCGATGATTGCCTCTCATCAACCACAACGCGACTCGTCAACTAACGAACTGATTCAAATGAAGCAAGCTATCACTGTGATTGAATTGACAGGTAGTAAGCGCCAATATCAGATAAGTGCTGGCCAGAAACATAAAGGATGTACTGTCCATCATCGGGAGCAGTAAAATCAACGGTGGCCCCGACAGGTGTTTCAGTTACCGATCTCGCCAGTGTCTTGCCTGATTCCTGTGGTTCAGCGCGAGAAATCGCAATTGAGGGCTTGAACATTGCAGATTCAATATGCCCACGAATGGTCTCCCCTCCTTTTAGGGAGATAAAATAGATATCTCGATCACCGGGATAATCACTAACGCCAAACATTTCGCTATCGACAGCCAAATGCTGATTGTCATCCGGATCGTCATATGGGATTAAACGATGATCCGAACCAATGACTCCCTGATTGGGAATCGAATAAGGATAGCTAAACGCTTCCAGAAAATAGGGAGCATCCAGATGGGTAATGAAATCTGTCTTGTGGTCAAATGACAATTTCTTTAGATCGAGATTTTCGACAATGCCGCGAACGTTCAAAATCTGAAAGGTAAATCCTTTCTTTTCCTTGAAAACAATGGATAGTTCCACTTTTGTCCCTGGATTCTCCCAAATAACATAGGTCGGCATACTAAAGGCATAGGGTATTTTTGCTTTGTGAATCAAGCCACCTTTCTTTCGGCCATCCTTCAAATTGCGCATAACCCCGTCCGCATCCTCCCCTGACGTTATTTTTTCAAGAGTAAAGGCAATATCAGACACAGATAACATATATCCAAATAACCCACTGGCCACAGAATTATTGGAAAATCCCACCAACTGTCCTGTTTCAGAGAAAAGCAGCCCGCCGGATGGCAACTCAGAACTGAGCGCCTTGATCCGGAAATAGGTTACTCCTGTTTTCTGCCATTCCCAAGCATCAAGGATGTCTTTTTCCGCAATTTCCAGCTTTGGCATCTTTCCCAAGGGATCGCGGTTGCTGAGCAGGAGCACGACATCCCCGGGCCGTAGATCAGGCCCATCATAGAACGCCACAGGTTGAGCATCGGTTGGCACAGGTCCAATCACAGCTAAATCAGCCACCAAATCCCATTGCACAACCGGCACATTTTCAAACTTGACGCCATCAGCAAAAGTTGCAGTCACAGTTTCGAGCGGCCAGACGACGTTGGCGCTGGTGACCAGATAATTTCCATCCACCAGAAAACCGGCTCCGCTGCCACGCGGCGTTTCTATCTGCGCCACTGATTCTGCCAACCGGTCGCCCAATTCCCTGGGATCAGGTAACGGGGTAGGAGGAATTGTTGGGGTTGGAAGCGAAGTTGGAAGTGGCGTCGCGGTGAATACAGGCGTCGAAGTAGCAGTCGCAGTTGGCGATACTTGCGGCTCCCGGGGTTGAGGACTGCATCCCAGGAGAATGACGCTGGTCACAACCGCCATCAGAATACCCAAAATAAGTGTGCGATTCTTGTTCATCGTACGGTTTCCATCCTGATATCAAAAAGGCTGACGTCTCTTCACATTTCAAGAAATCAATTCCAAAAATCGAGACAGCAGTTTCTCGGTTTCGGGGCTGGGGCGGAAGTTGGCCAGGGTTTGCTCGATTTCTTCCTCGGTGAAGAGTTTGGCGTAGATGTCAAGATAGCGCTGAAATCGAATGAGGTTTTCTTCGCGGGTGAGTTCGGGATGGAATTGGGTGGCCCAGATGGGTTTGCCGGGCACGCGCAGGGCCTGGTAGGCGACGCGGTTGCTGTAGGCCAGGTTGATCACGCCCGGGGGCAGGAATTCGGCCCGCTCTTTGTGGCCGAATTGCGCCATGAACGAGGGCGGTAGCACGCTGAAGAGTTCGTCATCCATCGCCTCGGGCGTGAGATGCAGCTCGAACGCGCCGACTTCGGCGTTTTCCGGGTCGGGGATGATGCGCCCGCCCAGGGCGTGCACCAGTAGCTGAAAGCCGAAGCAGGATGCGAACATGGGCCACCCCAGGTCCACCAGTTCGCGCAGGCGCTGGATTGTGGCTTGGAAATGGGGCAGGTTGCGTTTGGAGACGTCGAATTCGCCCGCGCCTCCCATGAGCGCGGCGTCGTATTGCTGCACTTTTTCCAATGACGGCGGGCCTTGCAGCAGGTCGTGGG
>WGCR01000642.1 GCA_015493675.1 Anaerolineae bacterium | reverse complement strand
TTACTGCTCACTGCTCACTGCTCACTGCTTACTGCTCACTGCTCACTGCTTACTGCTCACTGCTCACTGCTTACTGCTCACTGCTCACTGCTCACTGCTCACTGCTCACTGCTCACTGCTCACTGCTTACTGCTCACTGCTTACTGCTTACTGACCACTGCTCACTGCACACTGCTCACTGCAACTCAGCGCCAGTGGAAGGACGAATAGGCGTCGGTCTTGCCCTGGACAAACCGGGCCAGTTCCCGGGCCTGAACCTCAAACCATTGCCGATAGCTGAGACGCCGGCCCGCGGTCGGGTGCAGGGTGCGCACCTCCAGACGATCGGAAAACTCCCGGTAGAACACGCGCTGTCCCCGGCGACTGAGATAAACCCCGCCCCCGCGGCCCGGCTCGAAATCATCGGGCTGCAACAGGCGCTTGTTCACCAGCGTCATCACCAGCGAATCCACCACCGGCGCCCGGAACTCCTCCACCATGTCCAGCGCCAGCGCCGGACGGCCATATTTATCCGCATGAAAGAAACCGATGTAGGGGTCCAGCCCCACGATCTCCAGCGCCGACATCACACTGTCATAAAGCAGGGTGTAGCCCAGACTCAGCAAAGCGTTGAAGGGATCTTTGGGCGGACGGCGGCTGCGTTTGTTCGATCGCATCTCGGGACGAACCGCCTGGCGGATGTGCGCAAAATAGGCCTTGGCCGCAGAGCCTTCCAGCCCTCGCAAAACCGCCAGCGAGCCAGCGCTGCCGATCTGCGCCCGAGCTTTCTGCAGCCGTTGCAGCCACGGCCCCTCGATGGGATACCGCCGCGCCAGTCGCATCATCAGCGTGCGACTGTTGTGCAATTTGCCCTGCACCACAGCCCGCGCAAAAGCCAGACAAAACGCCCCATCATCCTCCCTGAGATACTGCGCCTTGCGCAGGGGCGCATTGGGAGCGGTGGACGGCAGCAGACGGCCGCGCAGATGGCCGCTGCGATTCACGAAACTGAGCCCCACGCCCGCATCCAGCAGACTGAGCAGCGCGGGCGTGGTTGCGCCCACGCGTCCCACCAGCACCACCCTGCTCACCCGGCCCACAGGCGTCGCAGCCAGCACCACATCATCCTTGGTGACCAGCAACCGCCTGTAATCTTTCTCGATGCGGGCGCCCGGCTCTGTCACATACAACGTTGCCATGAGTCATCCTCCTTGATTTGAAAGTCGGGAAGCACAAAGCGCAAAGGGCGAGGTCGGGGAAAGCGATCGGGCTCCCCGTCCCCCGCCCCTCGTCATTCGCTTCGTCATTCATACCCATGCGGGAAATAATCCCACATGCTCCACAGCGGCCCCTGATTGCCATGCACCCGCACCCGCTTTTCCTGCCAGAGGTAGGTGTAGCTATCCTTGTCGAAAGCCACGCCCAGAAACTCGAAACCCTCATCGAAACTGGTGATGCGGGTCTTTTCCTCCTGAAAGCGCAGCTTCATATCGGCCAGAATCCCGGCCACGATGCCCTGGCAGCGCTCCGCCTCCGCCCGGCTATAGGTCAGCACGATGAAATCATCCGCATAGCGCACCAGCGCCCAGCGATTGCGCACCAACTGCCAATCCAGCTCATGCAGATACAGATTGCTGAGCAGGGGCGAGATGGGCATGCCCTGACTCACGCCCTTGCCCTCATGCGCATTCACCACCCCCGCCTCCAGCCACAGTTGCAGCAGCCGCAGCATTTGCGGATCGTGAACCTCTTTTTGAATCAACTTTTGGAGCAGAAGCTGATCCAGAGAATCGAAGAAATTGTCGATATCCGCATCCAGAACCCAGCAGAGCTTCCGCTGGCGATAGTGCAGAATGGCGGCCACGGCGTGATAAAGGCTGCGTTTGGGGCGATAGCCATAGCTGCACGAAAGAAACTTTCGGTCCAGCCTGGGCTCCAGCACCTGCAAGGCCGCCCGCTGCAACACACGATCCCGCACCGTCGGAATGCCCAGGCGCCGCCGTCCCCCGCTCTTTTTGGGGATGTAAACAATGCGCAGAGGCCGCGGTTTGTATCGATTCGCCCGCACCTCCGAAATCAGATCCTGCAGCTCGCTTTCCCAATGCCGCTGAAACCGGCGAACGCTTTCATGATCCACTCCGGGAGCCTGCCCCGCGCCGCGGGTCTCCTCCCAGGCTTCCGTCATATTTCCGAAAGCCAGCATGCGATCCAGTAGTTGCGCCATGATGTCACCTCCGTGGAGAAAGAAAAAAAGAATATTCAGTTGTTAAAGTTCAGTGGGCCAAGGGCGTCAGTCGGCCAGCAAGCGTGTCTGGCCCAGGCCCATGGCGGTGTTTTTGCCCACGCCCGCGTAGCGGGCAAACGCGGCCAGGAGATGGATATTGTTCAGCCAATAGGCGTCATCGTGTTGCAAGGCATAAGCGCATTCCCCCACGAAGCCGGGCATGACGCCCCGCTTTCCGCCCAGGGGGATATTGACCGTATGCAGACGATAACTGCTGATAACAACATGCTCCTTCGCAAAAGAAACAATCTCGGGGTGCATGGGCACTGGCGCGTACTCATTCCAGCGCCGGGCCAGACTTTCGAAAACCAGCCGCGGCGTGGGGACCAGGGCGTATTTCCCATCCGATTTGAACACGGTGGGAGATGCGAAATGCAATTGCAATCGGCGGTGGGGTGCGGGTTGAAAAGCGTGCGCTGCAATCAGCTTTTCATAGAAATCGACGCGTAGCCAGGGGCGAACCTTGAGATTCCTGGTCTGATCAGGCCTGACGACAGCCCGCTCCACAGCAAAACTGAAACCATCCAGTTGGAGATGAGATGGAAGATTCGGAAAAAAATCAGAAAGAAGAAAGGATGTGAGCCCGGAGGCAAAGCTGGTGATGCGCAGAAAGATGGGGCGATGCCGCAAGAGACGTCTTTCATTCGACCGTCGTTGCACGCCCGGCCCCCAGATATCCGAGAGCGTCCAGGGGCGCATCACATTGGGCTGATGCAGCTCGGCGGCCAGATCGGGGGCAAGAGCCTGGACTTGCTGCAAAAACCAGCCATGCACCGCTCTGCCCGTATAAAGAGGAAGCGCTTCATCCCGAGCCGAAGTCAACTGAATCACGCTTGAAAGGAGAGAAGGCGACGCGTTCACGTGGAAGAAACTCCTTCTGACAATAATTGTCTCAACACATTTCTCTGGATGGGTTGATAATTGATGTGGATGCCAAAAGGCGTTGGCGCATCCAACGGTTTTCCCTGCGCAGGCTCCACCTGGGTCGCCGTATATTGCATAGGCCGTTGTGTCAGGGCGCAATACAGCGTCATCCCGGCCGACATGGTCACAGTCCCGCCCGTAATATCGGCAATCACACTGCGGGGATGGATGCCATATCTTGGAGCCGTTTCATACACATGTTGCACCGCCTCAAAGACAGCCTGAACATTATATGCGGGGATCGACATGCTGTTTTTCTCATAGATGATCTCAACATTCCATCCAAACCCCTCCCTGATCAAGCGCCGAAAAGCTGGCACGAGGTGTCTGGAACCGCGCCGCATGACTTCGCCCTGTTCGTTTTTCGCATCATCGGTAGCCAGCACCCAAATCGTCCGCAATGCGCCGCTATCGTAATGATGTCGCACTGCTTCCAGCGGCGTTTGCATGTTGCTTGCCTGAATATGATCCATAACGCCTGGCCAATCCACAACATCCCTCTCCAGAGCATCGATAATATCCTTGTCTTGCCACACCTCATTCTCGCGGGCGGGAGGCAGCTTGTTCGTAAACGTATGGAAGGTGCTCAAAAAGATGATGACGCCACGATGAGGCGAGGGAGGGATATTGGCACTAATCGGCTGGACATTCTGTTCCTTCGTAGCGAAATAAAAGGCTCGGGTAACGAAATAGAACAGAATCAGCACCGCAGGGAGTGCGAGTATCTGCAACCAGAACCCAAACTGATGAACATCAGCGTTTCCTGTGATAATGGCAAGGGAGCCATTACTAAACCAATCCAGCGTGATGATGCCGGCCACAGTCAGCAATACGGCGATGATGCGCTGATTGGCGTTGAGTCCGATAAGCGTGGCCAGGATATCGGCCAGTTGACGAAAGACGTTTCGCATCATCGTCCCCCTGGATAACGTTTTTTCCGGGCTTCTTCCCGTATCTTTTGCAGATTCATGATTTCCGCAACCTCAAAACTTGGAGATAAGCTATCCGCCACCGGGCGCAGGCGCAGAACGGGCGGGAAGTATCCCATGCGTCCGTGCAGTTCTGCGAGCAACGCGACCGCGCTGAAGTTGAGCGCCGGAGGGCTAATGAGAATAGATTCAGTCTGCCATTGTTCGGGCGTCAGGCCCGCAGCTTCGACCATGGCCGCCATCTGCGGCGCCAGGGGCTGCTGCACATCCATCTGCGAGGGAATCATGATGATATCGACCCTCTGTCCGGTCATCTGCTCGATGACGCGTCGTTGCTCATCTGTGATGGGATGGGAAAAGTTGAGTAAGATCATCGAAAGCTTCTCCTTATGGCTGGAGTTGCCAGACGTCAGCAATGCGGTTGAGTTCGGCGACACAGTTCTTCACCTGATCCACAATCTCGTCGACGGAACGAGGATTCTTGCGGAATCCGGTGTGCAAAACATCGTTTCGCAGGTTCGCCAGTTCATTCCAAAGTTTTCTGATGACTTTGCCTTGCGGAACGCGATGCCATTCATGGCGAAATCTTGATTCCCGCGCGCCCCGTTTGCCCCCACCCAGCAATATCTCAACATCATCGCGTACAGCTTTATCTTTGATGTCGCCCTGGAAGAAGTGGCAAATCAAAGAAACCAGCCATTCCCGGGCCAGGGCCAGCGCATGCACATAACGATTGGCTTTGTAAAACCAGTTGATCATCCGTAACTGGCGACTCAAACACTCCTGGACGTTTGCCATATCCTCGCAGGCGAATTGAGAGTATTCATCCACCAACCGTTTGGAAAGCAGTGCGAAGGGGGGCGGTGCGGCATCCTGGGCCAGTCGGAGATATTCAGGAAGATCACGCGTCGATTTGGCCACATCGTAAGGTCTCAGAAGATCCAATCCCGTCGAAATTTCCCAGACATTATCCGCCAGCGGATCGAGCGCGGGGGGCGCTTCCTTTCGCAATTGCGCTGAAAGATAACGGGCGTTGCCTGTATAGATAAACTGATTGGTGGCGGTGATCCAGTCAAGCATGGAGACGAATTCCGAAAGCTCGATGACCGGCGCGGGTTTCCCCGTTTTCTTGTCTTGCAATTCAAAAGCGCCATAATAAATCGCTTCGATGGTGACGGCGAGAGCAGTTTTGAGATAGGCCGCAAAGAGGAAGACCAGGAAAGGCGTGGAACGCAGGCCATGGGTGATGTCAAAGATGACGACGTCTTGATGGTGAATTTGCTGGATGATGATGGCAAACAGCTCCCACATCTCTGCGGTGGCGCTGCCGGTGGGAATATCGATGGGACGAATCCGGGGATCGCCCAGGGCCTCCAATGCAGGCCAGGCGAATTCCCGGGCTTCGGGCGTGACGAAGACCAACATCTCATCGAATTCGACGAATTGCCTGAGCGCCTCCGGAAAAACCTGACCGGTATAGACCTGTCCTCGAAATTCGTAACGGGTTTGTTGGGGGTATTTGCCCAGAAATGCGATGATTTTTCGCATGTGGTTCTCCTAAAAAGGATACATCACCACGGAGAGCGCCGAGCTCGCAGGGATGATAACAAGAGATTCCGGAGCGGAAGCGCGTTTGAAATTCAACTTTATCTGTACTGCGTCCTCTGCGTTCTCCGTGGCGAAAGCCTTTAGCTTAGTTTAGTCTTCTTGATGAGTCTCTGTGAACGTTAGCAGTTCCTTATACCAAGCCTTCTCTCTCTTCTTCTTCTCAAATTTTGGGGCGTCATTCCGTATACGTTCAAGAATCATTCGTGCAATAGTTGCTTTGTCAGCGTTACTGACTCCTTCCAGTCTTTTCCATTCCTCGAAAAAACTGTTGGTTGTTTGAGGAAGTTTGGAAGTGGGTACAGCATTCCAACGTTTCAGAAAAGTCTCAACAATGTCCTGGCTTGGTTTTGGACTAGCTATCTTCACCCGACCGTAACCGCTGGAGGTCTTGGCTCCTACGCCATATTCCAGCAGGGCCAGGCTCAGGATTTCGAAGGCTTTCTCAACCCAGGCTTCGGGCCCGGCCAGGGCGATGAGATACTTGCCCGTGGCGCTGATGAAAGGAATGATGGTGGGGCTATCCCAATCGGCCGGGGCAGAGCCATCCTCTTTCTGATAGTAGTCAGGGTGATGAACCGTAATCACATCGGGCCAGAGAAAGCTTCGATTGGCGCTTTTGGGAATGTACAGGGCATCGAAAAAGGTGACATAGCCAGCGCTGGTCGTATCGCCGAACAGCACGCGGTGCGCTTCCCCGCCCTTGTGCCATGCATCATCCTCCAGTCGTCGGTGGGCATAGGAAGAGGCCAATCCCTTGAGGGCGCTGCCGGGAATGAAGGGCAGGCCGTAGGTGTGGTGCAGCGAGATGGCGTTTTCCAGCACGCTGTCTGCGCCCAGTCCTACGACCATCCTCCCCAGCACCTCGCCTTTCTCCATCCGGGCGTCCAGTTGTTGCAGCACGCGCTGCCAGCGATCGAAGCTGGTGCGGTAAATGGTTGGCTCCTGGACGCGCGTGGCTGATTTGAAATGCGTCATCACCGGTGAGGCTTCATCTTTGGCCAGCGATTCGTCCTTCTGCAACTGCTCGGGCAGAAACTTATCCAGCCACAGGCCGGGATGGTCCTTACGGCGGAATGAGATGTTATCGAAGACGCTTCTGCGACTCTCTATCATGATCCCTCATCTCCTTCGGCAGTGGGGTCCACATCCAGAATGGATTGAGCGAAGCGCTTGTACCAGGCCAGCGCGGCCAGCACATTTTCGGTGAGATGCATATAGGCCATCATGGCGTCATTGCGGCTGCGGGCCAGCAGGTCATTTTTCGCACCGCCATCCAGCACAACCTCGGCCAAATGCTCCAACAATTTCTTGTGTGGATCTTTTCCTCGGGCCTCGACAAAGGCCAGCGCCTGCACCAGCCCGGCCTGACGCACCAGCACCGGCAGACGGTGAGCCATGGAGCCGTAGGCGTCCCGGTAGGTTTTATCCTGGGCGACCACCTCATAAACTTGATTATAGGTTTGAGCCGCGTAATGTTGTTCTCGAGTTTTCATGGCGTCACCTCCATCAAACCAGGTGCATCACGCAAATCCCCCGTCCTACCGTGGCGTTGCCGCCCACCTGGAGAGGTTTTTGCATGATATGAGTCAGAGTATCGAATACCTGCTTGGGCGTGGCCTTGACCTGACTGGCCACGATCATTCCGGCCAATATGGTTTCGGCCGGCAGCGCTTCTTCATACCACAGGCCGCCCTTTTGCACGGTCTTGCTATCGTCCTTCAGTTTGATGCGAGCCGTCACATCCAGGCCCACCTGCATCAGATAGCGCATCACATCATCCTGCACCACGCAAAGCCGTTGGGCCAGGATATTCCGCCAATCAGTATCGGTGGGGAAGAGTATGGGAGCCAGCCACTGGGCCCAAGCATCCACTTCTCCCTGACCGCTGGCGCTGAGCAGCAGGTCTTCCAGCACGACATGCTCATCATCCACTTTGAGGGCGGTGGCCTGGGCTGACACAGCGCTGGTTTCCTGCTCATCGCCCAGGTTGGGCAGGGACAGATTCGATACATCCATGCCCATGTTGTTGGCGTCACGCAGCAGACGGCGCAAAATAAAGGGGCAGGTCACCCAGGCGAAAGTTCCGGCCAGACTGCGCACGGGCAGCAGCAACAAACGCAAGTCGGTGAACATCGCCGAACTGGCATGCTCGTGAGCGCTGTTGGTTTCTGGCCCGAAGACAGCTACGCGCGCATCATCTGGCGATGCGTCTCGCAAAACGCCTTTGACCGAGGAGCCGGGGATAATGGGGAGATCGGAGCCCTTTTCGCGGGCGATGGGGAGATCGATCACGCCCACGCCGCGTCCTGTGCCAGCGTGCAGCGGCGTGATGGCATGAAGAAAGAGTAGTTTGGTTTCCATGAGAATAGCTCCTTATTCCAGATAGTCGAGAAAGGCTTTGAGAACGTCGGGTTCGCCATTGAGAATTTGATTCAAAGGCTCTGTTCTGGCATCTTGAGGCGTTAAGTCAGCGCTTACTGTATTTTTCCCCGAAGGAAAACCTGCCACTTCTAATCCTTCAGGGGGAATCTTGGGCGCATCCAGAATAGCGGCCAGGCCAACTGATCCATGTCGACACGCAAAAGGCCGTAACAGTAATGGACTGGAAAGACGATCTGTAGTCTTTCCTTGAACAGGCCTGCCTTGTAATGTAAATGAATCGGTAGGCAGCAGTCCCTTGTCATGGGGCATGTGGAAGATGATGGGAAGACCAAACTTGCCGCGAGGGAATTTTTCTATCAGAGCAGGCCTGCTGACATTGGGAGGCCATTTGAGAGATTTCCCAAAACGCTTGCGAATATAGTTGGCTTCGGGCCACAGGCTTAATCCAAACTTCTTGTGTCGCCATTGTCTGAACGACTGAAGATCATCAATTAACGTCCGCCAGGCGTCTGTTGCAGTTTTGTACGAACCGATCGTCTTGATGTGCATATCGACGCCTAGATGAGGCACATATGGATGCCAATGCCCCACGGCATAATGTTTCAGATTTTGATAAATCCAACCATCAACTTCTGAACATTTAGGAACATCAATATGCTTCATTCGTCCATTTTCATGCAAAGATACAAGCTGCAAAGCGCCAAACCCGCGACGCGTGCGCGCTCCGACGCCGCCAAATGTTTCCCAGGCCCACAGTGTGGCTTCAACATCTTCCCTGAGAGAGTCAGAAAAATGGATATCCATCCAAAACTCGACACCAACCAGCACGCCTTTTGTGTCCATGCCAACCTCGGCCTTATCCTGACTCGGTTGAAGAGGAAAAGCAGCATAAGGCGGAACAACGCTGTCTTTTCTTGGTTGCACTTTGGGGGAGCCCCCTTTTCCTGAAACAACCTCAAAAGGTCTGTCGATCTTGCCTCCACTCGTCTTTACAACATGAATTGAGAGCTTTGATGGACCCGGCTTGCCCGCGGCTGCTGGCGAGCCCCAGATAGCCTCTTCCGCTCGCTTCATGGCGGCCAGATCGCCGCCGAACTGGCCGCCGCGGGTGGCCCGCCACCAAAAGCGCAGATGCCCGCGTATCTCGGCACCGCGTACGATGGTCACCGGGTCCGCTTGAGCAGGCTCGACGCCGCCGCCATACAACGGCGTGATGATCTTGTAATGACGTAGTTGGGTGATAACGCCCGCCTTGGGTTTGACTTCAGGGGGCGACAGAGTGGGGTCTTTTCGCATCAGATTTCCTCCTTTGAGGGGGCGGTCTCGGGCCAGACGCCCAAAACCGCCAGACCAAAACCGTCCAGTTGATCCTGTTCGGCGTCGCTGATGTTGGTCATCCAGTGATTTTCAACCCATCGCCCGATAGCCGCATCATCCCCTTCCAGACGCAGGAAGAAAACAGAACCGGCGGGCGTGAGGCGACGGGTGGGCTTGGGGCGTTTTTTCTCCAGGTCCCAACCCGAAACCACCTGATATCGACGCACCGCCGCGGCTTCGAGGTGGGGTTGCACGCCATCCCCGCCTTTCAGCAACACGTTGGGGATATAAGCAGGGCCTTCCTTCTCGCTGCCAAAGATCGCTGGCGTAAGCAAAATCAGGCGGCAGCGTTTTTGACTGACGATGGTCTTTTTAACGTTCGATGGCAACACGGGAAAATCTTGCTCAACGGTGCGCCAGGCCGCAATTCTGCGTTCACCGCCCAGCGGCCCGACAGAGAATGCAGGCTGTTTCGAAGATCGCACCGCCAGCGCCAGTCTGCGGTTCCATGCCTCAAAAACCAGCCCGCGCGTCTGAAAGAGCGCACCCTCTTCGGCTATTCCGGTTTGGATGTTGATTTTGACATGAATGCGCGCTTCTTCGACCGGGCCATCAATGCCCAGCGCCTCCGGATGAACGGCGTCATCGCCAGGAGCCAACAGCCATTGATCGAATGCCCGCCAATGCCAGAAGCGGGGAGGCTCTTTCAGAGGTTTCCGCGGATCGTAGCTTCGCATCCCCACCAGACGCAGTCCCGGCGGCAGGTCGGTTTCGCCCGACGTCTGGGGCAAGGGGGCCAGCCACTTGCGCAGGGCCTGCGCCGAGTCCCCTCGCTCCGCCGCCAGCAGCAACGCGTCCGCTGGCGCAGGCGCATACCATTCCGGATCATTGTCTTTGAGATCGATCAGCAGGGGCCCCTGGATAGGAATCTGACGGGCTTCTTCAGGTTCCAACGTAAAAATCCCGGTCTTGTTATCCAGGCCTGATTGGGTTCTGACGCCCCCGGCCATCGTCGAAGGCAGGGGAAATGGCAGCGTCGCGGCCCGGGCGCCGGGCGTGGGTCCGAAGGGCCTGCCATCACGTACGATGAGTGGATCACGAGGTTCGATTATCCATACTTTACTCATGCTTGCATACCTCCATAACGGCGTCATCAGGTTGCTGTCCGGCCAGATCCGCGACCTCAGCAAACAAACGCGCCACGATTAGCTCATCGGCAATGCCTGCAACGCCGGCCGTAGAAGTTTTGAAAAGCGTTGTGAGACACTTTTGCAGGGTCTTATCTATAGGGCTTTGGCCTCGCTCCGATCGTTTTCTCCCCAGCAAACGCACGGCCTCCAGAATGATTACATCTGAAAGCGCTGGATAAGCAGGATCATCTTTATCCACGCCAATCCGTCGAGTCATATCTCGTAATTCGTAGCCGATCTTATCGGGGATAGCCTCTTTTTGATGCAGATAGGTAAACAAAGCAATACGGCGATCCAGTTCGCCCCAGGGGCCGATGACTGTGGTCGTAGCGCCGCTGCGTTTGGCTACGGCAATCGTCAGCGCATTCTTCTCCGGTCGCAGGGTTTTCGCATCGTGTTCTGCTTTGCGGGCCAGCGTCAGTGCATCAGCCAGAGGCTCGAGATGATGGCTAATGGCAATCCCTACAGAGAACGTGGGGACCTGTCCCTCCTTGTTTTTCAAGCCGCTTTCCTTCATGATGTCCACGAATGTTCGAGATAATTCAGCGGCGCATGACAACACGGTATGGACTGGGAGAAACGCCATCACATCATCGCCCCCGGCATAGATCAGCGATCCCTGATGGTTTTCGACAACCTTCTTCACTTCGTCCGCAAACCCCGCCAGAGTGAGCGAGAACTTCCTGTGATCCTCGGTCGTCTGCTGAGCGTCAATCATCTTGCCTATGTGATCGCCATCTCCCACCAGCAGTGCGTAATAAGATTGTGGACGACGACCGTCGTTGATGGTGCGAAAGAATGTCTCCAGTGCAACTTCGGCAGAACCCAGCACTTCGCCGCTGAAAAATTCCGCCAGACGACCAGGATAGAGGATGTGCCCATCATACCGGCAAAAAGCGGGATGAGGCGAGCCAGGAACGTTGCCAAGCGCTTCTTTGTCCAGCCCAAGTTTGAGCAGACTCTGCACATAGTTGTCAACCGCATGCTTTTGAGAAGCATCCAACTGGGCTAGATAGGGCAAGGCGGCTACATGAGAGGTGCTGAAGAATCGGATATCTTTGCGTCGGCTGCCATGTCGTTTCAACAAACCAACTCCGGAAAGTCTCTCGCCGGGCCGGATATGGTACTGTTGATATAACTGCACGGGGCTGAGATCATCAAAGATGGTTTCAGGCAAGACCGATTCCCGCTGGCCATCCAGAGAGGATTTGGGAATTGCATCACCCCATGAGGGTTGCCGAAATGCCCGGGTATTCTTTCGGGCGGCCATGAGCGATTCGAGCGATCTCCGTTGGCGATGATACGCTGTCGTATTTTCAAAAGTCACAGACACCCAATAATACTCGATCAAATCATCCACTTGATCGTTGGCCACTTTTCTGTCAAAGGCCCCCTTAATGCGTCCAAATGCCTCCTGTCGAATACATTTCAACCTTTCCTTCAACGCCTGACTGATGAGCTTATCGAGATCGACAGGAGGCGAATCCTCCTTGATTGCGACAAGAACACGATTGGCGACGTTAAAACCACTTTCTGCATCCAAATCAGCTAGGGAGGAGGGCGCTGGAAAAATCAAATTTTCCATGCCAAACGAGTCCGCCAACCTCTTGGCCACCGATTTGGATAACTCACTCAGCATCCAAGAGCCAAAATACAGATCGCGACTCCGTCTTGCTGTCGCAATAAAATCCTGCACCGGCCCGATGCTGACAAGTAACAATTTTTGCATGACACGCTCCTTGAGAGTGCTTGGTCACATAAAAGATGGTAGCTTCACATACAGCGCTGCAACAAAATCATTTCAAAATGACTTCCAGCCACAATCATATATGCCAATAATCATTTCTCATCCCATACACAAAAAACAGTTAAAGAATGTTGTCAATTACGTCATAGAACCTCCGACATGCGATTTGAGTAGGTGCAGTTCAAAACAAAATCATTCCATTCAACAACCCTGCAAAAAAGTAGACCTGAATCAAGAAAAGTGGCTCTCTTGGATGCCAAAGGGTGTTCCGCACACGCCGTTGCAAGGCTGCGCAATTCTGCCGTTTTAAAGTGGTCCCCATTGTCAAGACCACGATTAGCACAAAATAAGGTGGGAAAGGGAAGAGAAGATGTGAGAGCTAGTAAGTTGAGTGGGAGTGAAAGAGACTGTTGGGAAATCGGGAGAGGGGGCGGGGAGAGGGAACGTCTCCCCGCTA
>WGCR01000641.1 GCA_015493675.1 Anaerolineae bacterium | reverse complement strand
TCAGAACCGAATTCTATTCGGCCAGTGCGCCCCAATTTTGGAACGCACCCGCGTAAGAGATATTCCTTGTCTCGAACATGCCATTATGTTAGACTAAATCCAATCCCCCTCCCCAGATATTCCAAATCCCCCGGAACACAGGTCATGCAACATACCGAAACGCTTTCGAGCGCACAGGCAAAGCAAAGCCACAGATTCAGACAAAACAATGCATCGTTGGTGATGTTGCTATTGATCTGGGTGCTGATCCCGGTCATTGTTCTCACCTTTCTGCTGGTGCGTTTTGAATGGACGTATCGCGAAAAGATTTACCCAGGCGTCCAGGTGATGGGGATCGATCTGAGCGGCATGACACGCGATGAGGCGCAAGCAGCGCTGGAAACTGTCGCCGCCACTTACAGCCCGCCTCCCATCGCTTTAAGATATGGCGATCAGGTCTGGCAATTGAGTCCAAAAGACCTGGGCGTAAGCGTTGCAGTGGCCGAGAGCCTGAATCAGGCCTTTGCTCGCGGGCGCAATGGCAACTTTTTCGAAAACCTGGAGGATCAGTGGCAGACTTTCTGGCGTGGCTATCGCCTGGAGCCGGTTATCACCATCAACGCGGGAGATACAGAGCAAACAGTGCGGGAGCTAACCGCCGATCTCAATCATTCTGCCAGTGAGTCACAGGTCAGTCTGAGCGAATTGCAGGTGGTCGTAACATCCTCACAACCGGGCCAGATGGTCGATATCGATTCTACGGTGAATACGATCATTCAGCGATCTCAAAATGGCATGGGAGGCATTGTAGATGTTCAGGTTGAAAAAATTTCACCAGCCGGAGCCATTCCCGTAGCCAATAAGCTGGCCATCGAAGAAGCATTGAGCCAGCCCATTTTGCTCACTGATTCTCAGGGAGAATTTCAATTCTCGCTGGACCCGGCCACGCTGGCCAGCCTGGTGACATGGATACCGGATGACGAAAATGTAGGCAACCTCAAGCCAGAGGTGGATGAAGATGCTCTGCGTGAGATTGTAGAGAGCTGGGCGCAACAGGTTTACCGGCCGCCGCTGGACGCCCGATTCGATTATGATCCCAAACAGAACTCATTGATCGAGCTGGCTCCCAGCGCCACCGGCTATGAGCTGGATGTGGACGCCACCGTAGCGGGAGTTGTAAAGGCCATCGAGTCGGGCGAGAAGCAGGTTGTTCTGGCGGTGAACAAAATCAAACCGGCAGTGGCTTCAGAAAATGCGGAGAATTTTGGCATCAAGGAGCTGATAGCCAAAGGCGTGACCAAGTTCGCTGGTTCCAGCAAAGCCCGGGTCAAGAATATCGAAGTGGCGGCCTCCAAGTTCGTGGGTGTGGTCATCGCCCCTGATGAAGTTTTCTCCTTCAACAAATACGTGGGCGATATCACCGCGGCCAACGGCTTTGAGGATTCGTTAATCATCGCCGGCGATCGTACTGCGGTGGGCGTGGGCGGCGGCGTCTGCCAGGTGAGCACCACGGTCTTCCGCGCCTCCTTCTTCGGCGGTTTCCCCACAGTGGAGCGTTGGGCTCATGGTTATGTGGTGGGCTACTACGGCCCGCCCGGCATCGATGCGACCGTTTACACGCCCAAGGTGGATTTCAAATTCAAGAACACCACCGGCAACTATATCCTGATCAAACCAATCGTGGACAAAAACAAGGGCATTCTCACCTTTGAATTCTACGGAACGGATCCCGGATGGAAGGTGGAGGTTGGCAAACCCCAGTACACCAATCGACAATCTCCGCCCCCGCCCCTTTACATCGAAGACCCCACTATGCCGCCGGGCAAGGTCGTACAATTCGACTGGGCTGTCGAGGGCCTGGATGCGGCCGTTCCCCGCAAGGTGTGGGACAAAGACGGCAATTTGCTCATAGACGAGGTTTTGGAGAGCAAATACAAGCCCTGGCAGGCCAAATTCCGCTTCGGGCCCGGCTACACCCCGCCCGCGGGCGCCGAGGTAAAGTGGGCCAACCAGTAAACCCTGAAAACGCACAAAGCATCACAGCCGTCCTGTACAGGAGCATGAGATAACCGCTCTCTCGCAGGGCGGTTTTTTATTGGCCGGAAATCACATCTTCAGAATTTCTTCATTTTTCCTTCGGAAGTTCTTCAGACCCGGCGAGTAAACTGAAGATGAAAGGGAGGAAACTCCCATCCGGCTTAACCAGCCACAATCACCATTTGGAGGTTTATGATGCCATTTCAACCCAAGCCCCAGCAGCCCCCCGAACCGCCGCAGGAAGAT
>WGCR01000640.1 GCA_015493675.1 Anaerolineae bacterium | reverse complement strand
TCAGCAAATCAACCGCCTGACCGACGGTCTCGATGCTCATGGCCTCTTCGTCGGAGATCTCACCGCCGAACTCCTCTTCGAAAGCCATCATCAGTTCGACCAAATCCAGGCTGTCTGCTTCCAGGTCTTCGCGAAAACGGGAGGCCATGGTCACGTCAGAAGCATCAACGCCAAGCTGATCAACAATAATTTCAATCACGCGTTCTTCAACACTCATTGGGAATTTCCTCCAAAATTGAATTGTAAGTTTTATTGTTTTGCATAATAGCGGAAAAGACGACCAGATTTTAGCATGTCGGGTCATTCTCTCAAAATAAGCACTCGCGTCATAGCATTCGCGGATGCCCACACTTGATAAACCCGAAACCGTGGCAAGAGTCGCGGCCCTTCCCGACTTTTTTCAAAAAATGATCCGTTTGGGTCATATTCAGATGCAGGGATGAGGCGTATACTTGAGCCTATGAATTATGATCCATTATCACATTTCAAGGAGAATTCCAATGACAACGCCAAAAGATGTCATGAAGCTCATCAAAGAGCATGATCTCAAAATCATTGATGTAAAATTTACCGATCTGTTTGGCCAATGGCACCACTTTTCCATGCCCGTCGAAGCGTTCAGCGCCGGGCTCGCATTCGAGGAAGGCATGGGCTTCGACGGCTCCTCCATCCGCGGTTTCCAGAGCATCGAAAACAGCGACATGCTGCTAATTGCTGATCCGGACACAGCCATCGTGGACCCGGTGGCCGAGATGCCCACCCTCAGTCTCACCTGCGATGTTTACGATCCCATCACCCGCACGCCCTATTCCCGCGATCCCCGCTATGTGGCCCGCAAAGCAGTGGCTTATCTCAAAGAAACAGGCATTGCCGACGTCGCTTATTTTGGCCCCGAGGCCGAATTCTTCATCTTCGATCAGATCATGTACTCCGCCGGCGAGTATTCCTCAGCTTACCAGATCGACAGCGTGGAAGGCCCGTGGAACAATGGCATCTTCGGTTTCGGACATTCCATTCCCCACAAACGCGGCTATTTCCCGGTGCCGCCGGTGGACACCCTGCAGGGGCTGCGCTCCCAGATGGTGCGCACGCTCATCGAAGCGGGCGTCGCCATCGAAGTGCATCATCACGAGGTGGGCACCGCCGGTCAGTGCGAAATCGACATGAAATATGGCGAGCTGGTCAAAATGGCAGATCATGTCCAGCTTTACAAATACATCGTCAAAAACGTCGCCCGCAAGGCCGGCAAGACCGTGACTTTCATGCCCAAACCCATCTACGCAGATAATGGCTCGGGCATGCACACGCACCAGAGCCTGTGGAAGGATGGCAAGCCTCTTTTTGCGGGCGACGGCTACGCCGGGATGAGTCAGATGGCGCTGTGGTACATCGGCGGCATCCTCAAACACATCAACGCCCTGCTGGCCATCGTGGCGCCCACCACCAATTCCTACCGACGGCTGGTGCCCGGCTACGAAGCGCCCGTGGTTATCGCCTATTCGGCCCGCAATCGCTCCGCGGCCTGCCGCATCCCCATGTATTCGCAATCGCCCAAGGCCAAACGCGTCGAATTCCGCAGCCCCGACCCCACGGCCAATCCCTATCTGGCCTTCGCGGCCATGCTCATGGCGGGCCTGGATGGCATCAAAAACCAGATTGATCCCGGCGAACCCGCCGAGACCGATCTGTTCGACGAGGAGAACATCAGCCAGGTCAAGCTCACCGTGGGCAAACTCAACGAGGCCCTGGATGCGCTGGAGGCCGACAAGGACTTTCTGCTGGAAGGCGGCGTCTTCACCCAGGATTTGCTGGATGCTTACATCGAATACAAGATGGAAGAAGAAGTCGGGCCGGTCAGTCTGCGGCCTCATCCCTACGAATTTCTGTTATACTACAACGCCTGACAGCGCCCCTATACCCTCGCTCGCTCAAACGCCCGGTCTCCCCGCCGGGCGTCTTTTTTATGTGCGGGGATGCTGGTATAATACAAAGGATCATTTTTCTGATCCTGATGGCAACCCCTGCCCTGACGCAACCCTATGCTCCAGCCCTCCTTGTTTCGTCTGAACCACATCACCCAGGCCATCAATCGCGTGGGAGAAGATCGCACGCAGAGTCCGGAAACCGCCCGTTCGCAGATTATGGCGGCCATTGCCAGCCTGCTGCCCGAAGGCGCCCGAATCGCCATGCTTCCTCCCGGACAATCCCGGCCAGACGCGGTTTGCCTTCCCCTGACCGCAGACCTCGTTCTGGCTGTGACGCTGCCGGCAGGGCAAAAATTCACGCCCGATGAGCGGGCCATGCTCGAAAACGCCGCCATGCACGCCGCAACAGCGCTGGCGCGGGTGGAGGACGCCGCCCGGATGGAGCACAGTCTCCAGCGCAAGGTGGAGGAGCTGGAACGTCTGCGCCGGGCTGATATGCTCATCTCCTCCCGCCTCCGGCTGGAAGAGACGCTGGAGGCGATTCTGAAAATGGCGCTGGAGGTCACCGGCGCCCGCTACGGCATCTTCCGTCTGCTGAACGAAGAAGGGACGCATCTGGTGACGCGGGCGGTGGCGGGAGAAGATATGGG
>WGCR01000639.1 GCA_015493675.1 Anaerolineae bacterium | reverse complement strand
GGATGACAACCAGATAGTCGCGGTTGCGCAGGTCGGCGGTGGTGTACATCACGCAGATGTCGGTGGCGACGCCGGTGACGATGACCTGTTCGGGGTTGATCTGGCGCAGGATGGCATCCAGATCGGTGTCGAAGAAGGCGCTGTAACGCCGTTTGTTGATGATGACGGCGTTTTCGGTGAACCCGGCCAGCGCCGGATCGATCTCGGTCTCCCACGTGTCTTTGACGCAGTGGGGCGTCCACATCTTGAATTCGGGGTCATCGGGGTCGTGCCAGTCGCGGGTGAAGATGATTTTCGACCCGCGAGCCTGCTCGACTTTCAGGATGTCCCGGATTGGGTCGATAATCGCCCGCACGCTGTCGCCTGCATACAGTGCGCCTGCGGGATCGGTGAAGCCGCGTTCCATATCAATCACCATGACAACGGTAGTCATGTTTACCTCCTGTGAACGGTTGATTTGTGTAAAAAATACACTAAGCTAATTCCATTATACACTTCCATCAAACTTTTGTAAAGACCCTGTCCGGGATTCTTTTTCGTTTGCCATCATTTCGCCACTGTGCAAAAATAACGCTGTCATCCCTCCCCCCCTCAACGCTTCCCCGAGACCTCTATGAACACCAGCCAGCAACACATTCAGGAATTCGCCCAGACGCTGCGCAAGTACAGCGCCGCCGAGATCAAAACCGATCTGGCCTCCCGCGTCCTCTACAGCACTGACGCCTCCATCTACAAGATAATGCCGCTGGCGGTGGTTGTACCCAGGCATTACGATGATGTGCTGGCCACGGTGGAGACCTGCATCGAGTACGGGCTGCCCGTGTTGCCCCGCGGGGGTGGGTCCAGTCTGGCTGGACAGGCGGTAGGCGAGGCCGTGGTCATTGATTTCACCAAGTATCTGGATCAGATCATCCGCGTGGATGGCAAACAGCGGCGGGTGCTGGTGCAGGCGGGGCGCTCGCTGGACCGGCTGAACAGCGCCGTGAAGCGCTACGGCCTGATGGTCGGGCCCGATCCGGCCAGCGGCAGTCGAGCTGTGGTGGGCGGCATCATCGGCAACAACAGCACCGGCTCGCACAGCATCGTTTACGGGCGGCTGGTGGATCACGTTTACTCCCTGCGGGCGGTGCTGGCAGACGGCAAGGACGTTCGATTCGGGCCCGCGAGCTGGTACCGCATCGCACAACTGGCCCGGGGCGACACCATCGAGGCCGGGCTCTACCGGGACCTGATCCCCCTCATCCGGGAGAACGCCGCGCTCATCGACGAGAAATTCCCTAAATACTGGCGGCGCTCGGGCGGCTACAACCTGAATTACCTCCGCAATCAGATAGATGGCGACACCTTCAATCTGGCGCCCATCCTGGTGGGCAGCGAGGGCTCCCTGGGCGTTTTTCTGGAGGCGGAGATCAATCTCGTGCCCATCCCCCGCTACAAGGCCCTGGCTGTGCTTTCCTTCGATTCCTGGGATGAGACATTTCGCTCGGCGCCGGGCCTGCTGGAGCTGAAGCCGTCGGCAGTGGAGCTGATGGACGATATGCTCATCCGCCTGACCCGGGAATCACACGCCTGGCGCAAGCGGATGACCTTCGTCTCGGGCGCCCCCAAAGCCGTGCTGTTCGTGGAGTTTTCGGGCGATGAACGGGGCTATGTCGAGGATCGGATGCAGGCGCTGGCCCGGCACTGGCGGCGAACAGGCCATTCCTCTGAGCCCCTCATCCTCACCGACCCCGACGCCCAGAGCAATGTGTGGGAGGTGCGCAAGGCCGGGCTCAACATCCTCACATCGATGACCGGCGACGCCAAGCCTGTGCCCGGCATCGAGGATGTGGCGGTGCCGCCGGAGAATCTGGCCGATTATATGGCCGAATTGCGGGCCGCCATCGCCGATCGGGGGTTGGTGGCTGCGATGTACGCCCACGCCTCCGCCGGGTGCATCCACACCCGGCCCATCATCAACCTGAAGAAGCAAGAGGGCGTGGAAACGCTGATCGACCTGATCCGCATTGCGGCGAAGCTGGCGAAAAAGTATGGCGGCGTGCCCAGCAGTGAACACGGCGACGGTCTGGCCCGTAGCCATCTCAACCCCGATTTCTTCGGCCCGGAGATTTATGATCTGTTCCTGCAGGTAAAGCGACTTTTCGATCCGCAGGGCCTGATGAATCCGCACAAGATCGTGGACCCGCTGCCGCCCGACCAGAACCTGCGCTACGGGCCCGAGTATCACACCTTCGAGATTCAACCGCTGTGGGACTGGTCGGAGTATGGCAGCTACGCCCAGGCGGTGGAGATGTGCAATGGTTCGGGCGTGTGCCGCAAGCTGGATGTGGGCACGATGTGTCCATCCTTCCAGGCCACGCGGGATGAGCAGTTCAGCACCCGCGGCCGGGCCAACCTGCTGCGTTCGGCGCTTTCGGGCGAGCTGCCCGGCGGCCTCGATAATCCCGATCTGCACGAGGCCCTGGATCTGTGCCTGGGCTGCAAGGCCTGCAAGAGCGAATGTCCTTCCAGCGTGGATATGACCCGGCTCAAGACCGAGGCCCTGGCACAGCACTATCAGGAACATCGCCCGCCCCTTCACAAGCTGGTGTTCGGACACATCCACGAGCTTTCCCGCTGGGGCAGCGCCTTTGCGCCCCTCTCCAACTGGATGCTGGCGTTTGCGCCCACTCGCTGGCTCATGCAGAAAACCCTGCACATCCATCCCGACCGCAGATTCCCCGCCTTCCATCGCAACACCTTCACCTGGCGTTATCAGGCGCACCGCCAGGCCCATCCGCCCAAACCTGCGAACAGACGGGCCGTGATCTTCGTGGACACCTTCACCGAATACAACGATCCCGAGGTGGGCATGGCTGCGGTGCGGGTGCTGGAAGCCGCCGGGGTGCAGGTGGATGTGACTGCCCCGATGACTTCGGGCCGACCGGCGCTTTCTCAGGGGCTCGCGCCCTATGCGCAAAAAGCGGGCCGCAAGGTGGTGGATGCGCTACTCCCCTACGTTCGCGAAGGCATCCCCGTCATCGGCCTGGAACCCAGCAGCTTGCTCACCATCCGCGACGACTATCCCGATTTGATTCCCGGGGATGACGTTTGTCGCGTGGCCGAAAACGTGCTCCTGTTCGATGAATATCTCACCCAATTGCTGGAAGAAGACCCTCGCGCCCTGCCCCTGGAGCGGGCCGAGACTCATTTTCTGGTGCACGGGCATTGCCATCAGAAGTCTCTGGTGGGCGAAGAGCCTTTGTTCAAGGTGCTGGACGCCATCCCCGGAGCGGGGGCCGAGAGCACCGAGGCCGGATGCTGCGGCATGGCGGGCGCGTTCGGCTACGATGCCGATCATTACGATGTGAGCAAGGCCATCGCCAACGACCGGCTCATCCCCAGCATCAAAGAACACCCCAACTCGGTGATCGTAGCCAATGGCACCTCCTGCCGCCATCAGATCGTGGAACTCACCGGGCGCACGCCCGTGCACCTGGCCGTGGCCCTGGCCGATGCGCTGCATTTGGGCTGAGAAAAGATTGCTTGACAGTCCCCCGAAACTCGACTAGACTATCGATATTGCTGTCATCGATAAGATTATGTTTCTGTCTCCAGGTTTGTTCCCCGAGGATAAAATCGCCGACTTCTGTCGCCGGTGGAATGTTCGCGAGCTGAGCCTTTTCGGTTCGGTCGTACGGAGCGACTTCGGGGCTGAAAGTGATATCGACATCCTCATCGATTTTGATGAAGATTCCCACTGGGGACTTTTCGATCATATTCAAATGCAAAGAGAGCTTGAGGAGATATTTGGGCGAAAGGTCGATCTTATCAGTAAACGCGCTGTGATCAACAGCGGCAATCGAGTGATTCGCCAGGAGATACAACAAAACGCCCAGGTCATTTTTAGTAGCCGCGAAGAAGCTTATGCTCCGAGATGAATCGACCGTAATTGATATTGCTCAAGCGGCCCAAGCCATTATCGTTTTCACCAGTGGCTTCTCTAGGGAGACGTTTCTTGATGATCTCAAGACGCGGTCGGCGGTGCTGTATCAACTGCTAGTGATCGGCGAGGGCGTGAAAAGGCTTTCTTCTGATCTCAAAAAACAATATCCCCGTATTCCCTGGCGAAACATCTCAGGGATGCGGGATCACCTTATCCACGCCTATGATTTGGTTGATTGGGATGAGGTGTGGGTGACGTCGCAAAGAGATGTTCCGGCGTTGTTGGATGAACTGTATGCCATTGCTGCGGACCATTCCTGGGAAATCTGAAAACGGTGACTGGCAGGCGACAAAACCCTTTGGGTAATGAGGAACCGCTGCTATCGGTGCTCATCATCGGCGGCACTGCGGCCTATGGCCTGGACTTGACGCCCTGGCGGCCCGCGGGCCCGGCCTTCTCTCTGCAAACGCCCTACGGCGAAAGCCCGCCCATCACCTTGCTGCAACCTGACCCTAGTCAGCCGCCCGTGGCCTTCTGCTCGCGGCATGGCAAGGACGTTTTGCAGCGCTCGGCTGCATTTCTCAACCATCGGGCCACGATGTGGGCGGCGAAGATGCTGGGAGTGAGCACGATATTCTCGTGGAACGGCGTCGGCGCCATCCATCCCTTGCTGGAAGTCGGTGATCTTATCGCGCCCGCCGATCTCATCGACTTCACCCGCAGCCGGGTCACAACCTTCGGGCATCCCGATCTCAAACCCGCGTCCGGGCCCGCCTTTCATCCTGTCGCCCGCGCCGCCATCCAATCCCAAATCCGCAATCCCAAATCCGCAATCCCAAACCCCGTCTACGTTTGCACCGAAGGCCCGCGGCTGGAGACCGAGGCCGAGATCGAGCTGTACCGC
>WGCR01000638.1 GCA_015493675.1 Anaerolineae bacterium | reverse complement strand
GGGGGGCGACCTCCGGGAGGTGGACGAGTAATTTTTGGCTTGACCAGGCGGTTTTCGTCCACCTCCCGGAGGTCAACAAGCAGCCCCCCCTGAAATCCAAAAGAGCCGAAATTGTAAAGATCGTTTTGAATGAGAATGAACCATGCCCTTTTTCGAATGACTTCGTGTCTTTGTTTCCGTCGCGTCTTCGTGGCAAAAGGGGACGATTGGGGCCAACTACCTTGGCAGTTACCTTTTTTAGCTGCGTAGATCGGCTTTTTCTGCGTCATCTGCGTTCTATTTGGCGAAACCATCAGTCGCGGTAATCGAAAGCCACTTTGATGGCCCCGCTGCTTTTATCCTGTGATGTGCGGATGGCTTGCCGCCACTGTTCCAGAGGAAATCGGTGCGTGATGAGCGCTTCGGCTTCCAAATTCCCGGCCCGCAACAGCTCGATGATAATATCATAAGTGTGCCGCTGCTCTCCCCGCCACATCTCCATCCCGTGCGCATAAGTCCCGATCAAATCCACCTCCTGATACCAGACCGGGGTTAAATCCACCTTGAGGGGCGCAAACTTGATGCCCACCATGATCACCGCGCCGCCCGCCCGGGCCATGCGCAGACTATCGCTGGTGGTCTGCGCCGACCCCACGCAATCGTAGATGA
The DNA here is from genome assembly GCA_015493675.1 of Anaerolineae bacterium. Classification (GTDB taxonomy): domain Bacteria; phylum Chloroflexota; class Anaerolineae; order J102; family J102; genus M2005. Next base: position 3,816 of record WGCR01000638.1, on the reverse strand, counting down.
CATCGAAACCGCCCAGCAGCATTCTGTTGCCCAACATGCCCGCGTAGAGCTTCGCTCCAGTGATGTCGGCGGTGGCCTGATAGGGGTCTTCTCCCCGCCCGACGATGACATCCGCGCCCAGCTTGCGGGCCATGGCCGCCTGGTGTTCATGGCGGGCGATGACCGCGATGTGGGCCTGGGGCGAAAGCGCCCGCAGCGCCTGCACCACCGTCAGGCCGATGACGCCTGCGCCCAACACCAGGACTTTCTCTTCCGGGCCGGGCAGCCGCCGCAGCGCCGCGCGCACCCCCACCGACAGCGGCTCGATCACCATGGCCTGCTCATCGCTGATGTCATCGGGCACGGGATAGAGCTCGGTCTCGTGAGCGGTGTAGCCCTCGCCCCATCCGCCGCCTTCGCCCCGGGGCCCAACGCCCGCGGATGCGTTCTCGCACAGCATGAAATTCCCCTGCTGGCAATGACGGCAGGGGGGCTCGATTTCCTGGCTGAGGCAATGTGCGCCCTGGAATCGGGTATCCATCACCACGCGATCTCCCACCTGAAAACGGGTGACCTCCGGTCCGATCTCCGTCACCACGCTCACCACCTCATGCCCGAGATAAAAACGCTGGTTGCCGGGCAGGGCAGCGGGAGCGATATCGGGCGTGGCCTCCACCTGCAGCAAGGCCAGATCACTGCCGCAGATGCCGCACATGAGATTGCGCACCCGCAGCCAGCGCGGGCCTGGCGGCTCGATCTCGCCCAGATCGGCGAAGCGGGCGGAGGAAAGCCGCGAGGTGGTCACGCCGGGCCAAAGGGGCTTCAGCGCCTTCACCCCCAACATGCGGGGGATGTTCTTGTCGACGAAGATGGCCCGCATGGGGACTAGAGGGGGCTTTTGGTAACCAGATGGGTGTATTCGGCGCGAATGCTGTTGCGGGGGTTCAACCCCAGCTCGCGTAGCAGTTTGGAGATGAGATCGGCCTTGTGTTCGGCGTCGCTGGCGGACCAGGTGCGGGCCTTGATCTCGACGAAGCTGCCCAGGCCCTGGGGCCGGGTGATGTTGTCCAGGTTAATGGCGAATTCATCCCCTTCGTAAGTGACGCGATAGCGCGTGCGCCATTTCACGACTTCGATTTCTTTATCGGGGTGGAAATATTCGCGATAGAAGCGCAGCGAGTAGGTGGCCTGGGCGGTGTAGCGGGAGCGGGTGAGGATGATGGAATCCTGGTATTCCCGCTCGACGATGCCCTCCATCAGGGTGAGAGTGTAGGAGGGGTGCACGGTCAGACCTGTCGGGCCCGCTCCCTCCGCCCCCCCCAGTTGGTTGTCCTCCCGATAGCGCAGATAACGGTTGTCACCGCCTTCGAAGATGAAGTAGGTGTCGAACTGTTGGCGCACCGAATGTTTGATCACCTCCAGGCCCAACTCTTGCAGGCGTTTTTCCACGCCCGCCAGATCTGAAGCCCGCACTTTCACCTGCACCTCGTAGGTCTCGCGCTGTTCAAATCCGCCGATGGCGATGGTTTTGATCAGCAGGCTGCCTTCGCGTTGCGACATGAAGTCGTTGATGCGTTGCGCCATCTCCCGCGCTCGGGTCTGCACTTTGGGCAGGTCGATGGTCAGCAGCTCGCGATTCCGCAGCAGTTGGCGGCCATGCACCCACACATGCCGCACATCGCTGGCATGGGCCGCGTACACCAGATGGCTGTAGACATTGTTGGGGGTGAGATGAAATCGGGGCGTGGCGTGGGGCGCATCCTGATCCACCACCACGATATCCGCCAGTTTGCCCACTTCCAGACTTCCGATTTCCTGCGCCATGTGCAGGGATTTGGCTCCCTCGATGGTCATCATGGCGAAGACATCCTGCGCCGGCAGCACGGTGGGATCCGATTTGACCGCCTTAGGCAGGAAAGAGGCCAGCCGCGCCTCCTCGAACATATCCAGGTCGTTGTTGCTGGCCGGGCCATCGGTGCCGATGCCTACGGGCAGACCGGCTGCCCGCATCTCCACCACCGGGGCGAAGCCTGAGGCCAGTTTCAGATTGGAGGAGGGGTTATGCGCCACGCCCGCGTTGGCTCCGGCCAGAATTTTGATCTCATGGGGTTCGATGTGGACGCAGTGAGCGGCGATAAGCTTCGCTTCGGTCAGGCCCAGCCGATCCACATATTCGATGGGCGGAGCGCCGAAATCGCGTTTGGCGTCGGTGACTTCCAGGGCGGTCTCCGAAAGGTGGATGTGAATGGGGACGTCCATCTCCAGCGCCAGGTCGCGCACGTCGGTCAGAATCTGATCGGTGGTGGTGTAGGGGGCGTGAGGAGCGATGGCGGGAGTGATCAGCTCGTGCCCCTTCCATTCTTCGATGAACGCCCGGCAGCGGGCCAGGCTTTCTTCATAGGAGCCGGCGTCGGGCGAGGGGAATTTGAGTACGGTTTCTCCCAGGATGGCGCGCATGCCCACCTCGGCGGTGGCTTTGGCCACGTCCTCCTCGAAGTAATACATGTCGTTGAAGGTGGTAACGCCGCTGAGGAGCATCTCGGCGCAGCCCAGGCGCGTGCCCACGTCCACAAAATCGGGCCCCACGAATTCTCGCTCCACCGGCATCATATACCCCAGCAGCCACACATCCAGCCGCAAGTCGTCGGCCAGACCGCGCAGCAGGGTCATGGGAACATGGGTGTGGGCGTTGACAAAGCCCGGGATCACCAGCTTGCCGCTGACATCCACCACTTCATCCGCTTCCACCAGTTGTCGCACCCTGTCTTCGGGCCCGACCGCCACGATTTTGCTGTCTTTGATGGCCACCGCACCGGGAGAGAAGATGTCTCGCTTGGCGTTCATGGTTACTACGTCGCCCCCGACAATGAGGGTGTCTACCTGTCGCATCAGTGATTCCTTTTAGAGATTGAGGTGTTGGAAAGGGAAATGATCGGCGGGCTACATTCCTCAATTGCCCGCTGCCGCTTCGATGGCCGCCTTGAAAGCTTCGGGCGAGCGGGAGCCGTCATAGCGCTTGCCGTTGATGAAAATGGTGGGAGTGCCGTCCACCCCGCGAGCCGCGGCCGCCTGATCGATTTTCTGGATTTCTTTCAGATGTTGCTTGCTGTCCAGACACTGGTTGAACTGATTAGTGTCCAATCCCATATCCGCAGCGATTTTTTTGAGATTGCTGGGGAATATCGCCACTTTGCCTTTATCGGTGTATTGGCGAAAGATTTCTTCGTGATAGTCCCAGAATTTTCCCTGATCAGCGGCGCATTCAGCGGCCATGTTGGCGGTCAGAGAATCAGAGCCGCCGATGACGCGGTATTTGTATTCCCAGCGCACTATGCCATCTTTGACCAAATCCAGCAGGACCGGGCCCAATTCGAAGGTGAAATCTGCACAGTGCGGGCAGAGGAAGTCTTCGTAGGTCTCCACCAAAACAGGGGCGTTGGGGTCGCCGATGGTGGTGCGGTCCACCGGCTGACCGACGCGCTCGTCAATGGTGATGCCGGCGTCAGTCGCGGGCGCTTTGTTTTTCTGGCTGCTGGTGTAACCCACGATGCCCAGGATGAGGATGAGCAGTACGCCCGCGCCGATGGCTATCCAGAAGATCGTGCGGTTCTGGTTCTTCTTGGGCGCAGCTTTGGACGATCGTTTGTGAGATCTGCGAGAGGATTTTTTAGCCATTGGATGTTTGATGCTCCTTGGATGTGTGGTTTGTATTAGCCCCTGATTATACCTTAATCGTCGAAATTTCGGGAATCAGCCTCCGGCAATGGACGCGGCTCAAAATTGGGGTGCACTGGCCGAATAGAATTCGGTTCTGGGGGCGTTCCGCCGCATGTCCTC
>WGCR01000637.1 GCA_015493675.1 Anaerolineae bacterium | reverse complement strand
TCCCCGTGGTCCCCACTTCCACGCCCTCGATCCAGGCGCCGCCCGCGATGAAATCGGTGCTGTCGGTGGACCTGACCACCGCGGACGGCGTTCCCATCAAGGGAGATTACTATCGCCCGGCAGCGGAGAATGCCCCCGGCGTGCTGCTGGTGCATGGCTCGGACCGGGATCGCAGCGTCTGGCAATTGTTCGCCCGCCAGCTCATGGAGCAGGGTTTCGCCACCCTGGCCATCGATCTGCGCGGCTATGGCGAAAGCGGCGGCAAATCCGGTGCGGCCACCACAGTCGAGGATGTGGCAACTGCGGTCGAATTTCTCAAAGCCCAGGCCGAAGTCAATCCCGACAACATCCTCATCATCGGCGAGAATGATGGCTCGTGGTGGACGTTGGACTATGCAGCCAAACATCCGGATATCCGGGCCGTAGCGCTGATCACGCCCGGGATTGCCTATGACAAGAAATTTCTGAGACAGGTGATGGCGGATTATGGCGATCGCCCCATTTTCATCGCGGTCAGCGACAACGAAGGGCTCCATAATGAAAATGCGGTGAAAACAGCGAAGCTGTTGGACAAGCTGGCGGCCGGGCCGCATGAATTGGCGTTGTTGCATGATCTCGCCTGGGGAACAGGGCTGTTGATGCAGGAAAATGGTCTTGTTCCAAAGCTGTTGGCGTGGGTGAATGCAGTTGCCAGGGAGTGAGGGAACAATTTTTCCCGTCCAGGCGTTCAAAGGATGCAATCCCCAGTTCATTTCTCACTTCACAGGAGGAAACCATGAAAAATAAGAAGGTCACGCTCGCACTGCTGCTGATCAGTGCGTTCATTGTCGCAGGAGGCGTCTTCGTCATGACAACCCAATCTCACGCTGTTCTGGCTCAGGAGGCGACGGTGGATCTCACCGTGTACAACAGCAACATCGGTCTGGTGAAGGAAATACGCCAGTTCGACTTGAAGACGGGCGTGAATCAGGTGGCCGTCAGCGATGTGCCTTCGCAGATCATCCCAGAGAGCGTCCATTTTCGTTCGCTGGATGATCCCGACGCGGTGGTGCTGGAGCAGAATTACGAATATGATGTCGTGGGCTCGCAAAAGCTGCTGCAGAAATATGTGGATCAGCCCATTGTGGTCATCACCCAGGATGGCGGCAAGCACGAGGGCGTGCTGCTCAGTGGAGCCGACGACATCATCATTCAGACGGAAGAGGGCGGCGTGGATGTGCTGAAATATGACCAGGTGCGGCAGTTCAGCTTCCCCGAATTGCCCGAAGGGCTCATCACCAAACCCACGCTCAAGTGGCTGGTGGATGCCAGCAAGGCGGGCGAGCAGGATGTGGAGCTGGCCTATCTCACCAATAACATCACCTGGAAGGCCAACTATGTGTTGGTTCTGGCGCTGGACAGCAGCAAGCTGGACCTGAACGGCTGGATCACCCTGGACAATCGTAGCGGCGCGTCGTACAAAGACGCCCGGCTGAAGTTGGTGGCGGGCGAGGTCAATCGGGTTCCGCAGGGCGGAGGAGGCGCTCCGGAGCAAGTTTACAAAACGATGGAAGCGGCTGTGCCCGCACGGCCCCCTTCGGTGGAGCAACGGGCCTTCGGCGAATACCATCTCTACGAAATCCCCCGCCCGGTCACCATCAAGGATAATCAGACCAAGCAGATTCAGTTCCTGAGCGTCCACGACGCGCCCGCCAAAAAGATTTTCGTCTTCGATTCCCGGACCAGCGATCTGCGCCCGACCAGCTCCGGATCGATGCAGGGCAACGTCAGCGTCAAGGTGCGGTTCAACACGGGCGAAGAGGGCGTGAACGCCCAACTACCTGCGGGCGTGGTGCGCCTCTATCAGCCCGATGAGGATGGCTCGCCCCTGTTCATCGGCGAAGATCGCATCGAGCACACCCCCAAGGGCGAAGATGTGACCCTCACCGTGGGCAAGGCTTTCGATCTGGTGGGCGAGCGGATGCAGCCCGAGCAGAAGCGGCTGGGCGAAAAGGCCTGGCGCGAATCTTACAAAATCACCTTGCGCAATCACAAAGAAAACGAGGATGTGGAGATTCACGTGGTTGAGCGCCTCAACCCCTGGGCCAACTGGGAGATCACCAAAGCCTCGCCCGAGCAATACACCCAGCTCAACAGCAACACCATCGAATGGGTGGTGAAGGTTCCCGCCCAGGGCGAAGCCACGGTCACTTACACGGTGGAGTACACGCAATAACGAGTAGGCAACGCGCTTGAAGCGACGTTCGCACCGACATTCGATGACAGGGAGCGCTTGACGGCCTCCCTGTTTTCGCGTCTGGCGGCGGAGGATGTGCTATCATTGCCCCAGCATTCTCCCTCACCCGAGCGTTTTCCGTGTCCGCCACCGCCATCCTCCTCGTCACGCTATCGGTCTTCGCCCACGCCGGATGGAACTTGTTCAGCAAGCGCCAGCCCAGCCTGGCCTTTTTTCTCATCGCGTCCGCCACCTCGGCGCTGACGCTGACGCCTTTGCTGTGGCGCAATCACACGCTGTGGGCGTGGACGACGCCCGAGACATGGGCGCTGGTGGGGATCACCGGGTTGTTCCAGGCCGTCTACTTCTCGGGCGTGGCCGGGGCCTATCGTCATGGGGATATGTCGCTGGCGTATCCCATGCTGCGGGCCCTGCCCGTGCTGCTGATCACCGCCATCAGCTTCGCACTGGGCCGGGGCGATGAGATCACGTCCCTGGGGCTGGTCGGGATCATCACCGTGGCCGCGGGGTGCATGATGCTGCCTCTCAAAAGCTTCCGCGAAATCCGCCTGCGAGATTACCTGGCGCTGTGCTGTTTGCTGGCGCTGATGGCGGCCATCGGCACCACTGGCTACACGCTGGTGGATGACGAAGCCCTGCGCCAGCTTCGCGCGGGCCTGCCCTGGCTGGGCAAAACGCCTATCACCCTCTACTACATCTCGTTGCAGACCCTCAGCACCAGCCTGTGGGTGCTGCTCTTTGTCCTGCTTCAGCCTGCCGAGCGCGAGCGCCTGCGTCGACTCTGGCGGCGGGGGCGAAATCGGGCGGCGTTGTCAGGCCTGGTCATCACCGGCGCTTACGGTCTGGTGCTGGCCTCCATGGCCTATGTGACCAACGTCAGCTATGTGGCCGCCTTCCGGCAGATGAGCATCCCCCTGGGCGCGCTGCTGGGCATCTTTTTGCTGAAGGAGCCCCGCTATCCCCCCAAGCTCATCGGCGTCGCAGTCGTCGTCACGGGCCTGGTTCTGGTTGCGCTCTACTGAACATTGGCTCTACTGAAAAAACCTTCAACACGGAGGCACAGAGTGCACGGGGGAAGAAAAAGGTGAGATTTGGAGATGTTTTTCTCCGTGAACTGCCACTATTTTCTCCGTGACCTCCTTGTCTCCGTGGTGAAATGATCGTTTTGCAGTGGACTCAACATTGTCTCTACACTCCTCCAACCATGAAAAAAGTCGTTTCCTGGATTCGCTCGCTCCTCATCATTTTATGGATGATTCTTTCGCCCTGCGCCATGGGCGTCTGGCTGCTGTTCAACCGCGATAACCCCTACGACGCGGACCGGGCGTTCCTGCGCTTTATCCGCTGGGGCGTGCAAAAAATCGTCAAAATCGATGTTGAGATCGAAGGAAAAGAACATCTCACCAGACATCAACCCTGCATTTTCCTCAACAATCACCAGCACACCATCGAAGCCGCGCTCATCGCCGAGGTGTATCCGCCCCGAACGGTGGTGGTGGCCAAGATGGGCCTGCGCAAAATCCCCATCGCCGGCTGGATTTTCGAGAAGGCGGGCAATGTGTTCATCGACCGCTGCGATCTGGCGCAATCCATCGACGTCATGACCGAGCTGGCGGAAAAGATGCGGCGGGAGAACATCAATCTGTGGATTTTTCCCGAAGGGCGTCTCAACACCGACCGGGTGGGCCTGGGCCCGTTCAAAAAAGGTCCGTTCCACATGGCTATCCAGTTGCAGGTTCCGCTGGTTCCCGTCGTCTTCAGCCCCTCCTACTGCCTGCTGGATGCGGTGGCGGGGCACGCCCGTTCGGGCAAGGTCTGGATCAAGGTGCTGGGGCCCATCCCCACCACGGGCCTGACCGAAGAAGATGTGGAAGAATTGCGAGACATCGCTTATCAACGCATGGAGGCCGCTTACGAGGATCTGGAAAAGCGGGCCTTTGGCTTCCTCCCCCATCATAAGGTCAATTGCGAAAATGTCAGATAAACCGAAAAATCTGTTGCGTCCCTGGAAACGTCTTGCGTCCACAGAAATCTTCGACAATAAGTGGATGCGAGTTCAGATCGACCGGGTGGAGCTACCCGACGGTCAGCCCTACGACTACACGCTCATCCACCGCTTCACCGACGGCGTAGCCGTGCTGCTGTTCGATGACCAGAACCGGGTGCTGCTGGAGCGGGAGTACCGCTATCCGGTGGACTCGGTCATCTGGCAATTGCCGGGCGGCATCGCTGATCCGAACGAGGAGCCGCTGACAGCGATCCAGCGAGAGCTGGCTGAGGAAACGGGCTATGTGGCTGATAAATGGGAGTATCTGGGCGCATTTTGGGATAATCCTGCCATGTCCGCGATGAAAAATCCACATGTTTCTGGCCCGAGGCCCGCACAACAGCGCTGACACCCACTTCGATCCGGCCGAATTTCTGGAAATCGAGTGGCGGTCGTGGGGATGGGTGAAGGACGCGGTGCGCTCGGGCGAGATCAAGGAGCGGGTGCTGCTTTCGGCCTTGGGGATGCTCATGGCCCGCGGGCAATGTTGACACCCCCAGGGCCGCCCGCGGGAAGGGCATAGCCGAAGAGGCGGTGCATGCCAGTTTACGCCTGGAGCGAGTCAAATCGATCGCCATTCTTCTCGCACTAAAACATCGCCAGCGCTAGGCCCGAGACGAAGGGGATCAACCAGATCACCCACACCATGATGCTGAATTTGTGGAAATTGCGGGCGGCGTTCTCGTCTTTCTTGTAGAGCACCCAGCTCGCCCACATCGCGTGGATGAACATCAGGGTGATGGCGATCAACCCAGTAACGCCATGCACATCCAACTGGACGCCGCCGGCGATATGAAACATACGATTGGTGCCCAGAGTGTCGAAAACAAGACCCAGCCAGAAAAAGGCCAGATGCCAGGGCTTGAGCACGCCCTGAATCTTCTCGCTCCACACGCCGATGGTGTAGAAGGTCAGTGCGGCAATCATCGAGATGATGGCAACGGCAAGCGTGGCGTTCATTGTAAAGCCCCCTTTGCGGTGAGTGTATGTGGTCGTGGGGTCGTTGGTGATTGGGGAGTCGATACTGGATATTTGCACGAACCAACGTCCTCAACAAATACCCAATATCCTTTCGGGAGACGCGTTCAGCCAGCCCCGCCCATTTCGGACGAAAAATATCTCGCCTTCAGGTGCGACCCACTGGCAAAAAAGTGCGCCGCACCTTGCATAGATTACGTCCGCCCCGCCGGAGCCCCGACTGCTGTGGCTTCTTCCATCAGCTCGGCGCCCCGGAACTGGCTCATGTAAAGGTCGTAGTAGAAGCCCTTTTGCGCCAGCAGGCTATCGTGGGTTCCGCGTTCGATGATCTGGCCCTCCTTCAGCACCAGCACCTGGTCCGCGTTGCGGATGGTGCTGAGGCGATGGGCGACGACGAAGGTGGTGCGCCCGGCCATCAGCTTCTCCAGCGCCGCCTGAATCTGACGCTCGGTGCGGGTGTCCACGCTGCTGGTGGCCTCGTCCAGGATGAGGATGCGGGGATCGGCCAACACGGCCCGGGCGATGGCGAGAAGCTGGCGCTGGCCCTGGCTCAGGCCCGAGCCCCGCTCGCCCAGCATGGTATCATAACCCTGGGGCAGTCGTTCGATAAAATCGTGGGCGTGGGCCAGTTTGGCCGCGGCCACCACCTCTTCATCGCTGGCGTCGGGTCGGCCAAAGCGGATGTTGTTCATCACGGTGTCGTTGAAGAGGAAGGTGTCTTGCAGCACGATGCCGATCTGGCCCCGCAGGCTGGCCAGGGTCACATCCCGCACGTCGATGCCGTCGATGCACACCGCCCCCTGACTCACATCGTAAAAGCGGGGGATGAGGCTGATGATGGTGGTCTTGCCCGCGCCCGTGGGGCCCACCAGGGCCACGGTCTCGCCCGGGTCTGCATGCAGGCTCACATCTCGCAGCACCGGCTCGCCCGGATTGTACTCGGCCCAGACGTGATCGAATTCGACCTCACCCTTGATGGGAGGCATCTCCATGGCGTTGGGCTTCTCCACCACGTCGGTTTCTTCATCCAAAAAGTTGAAGATGCGCTCGGAACCGGCGATGGCGCTCTGCAAATTCGTCCACAGGATGGCGATCTGCCGCACGGGCTGGTTGAAGCGCTGGGCGTAGCCCAGAAAGGTGACGATGAGCCCCAGGGAGACCAGCGTGCCGCCGATGGCCCGCCCGCGCAGCAGCAACAGCCCGCCCACGGTGACGACGATGGCGATAGCCACATAGCCCAGGGCCTCCAGCACCGGCGCCAGAGCCGAGGTGTAGCTCACGGCCTTGATGTTGGCGTCCCGGTTGGCTGCATTGCTGACCTCGAAGGCCTCGATGTTCACATTCTCGCGGCTAAAGGCCTGCACCTCGCGCACTGCGGCGATATTTTCCTGCAACTCGGCGTTGACGTTGCCGATCTCCTGGCGGGTGACGCGGAAGGCCTTGCGGGCCTGGGCGCTGAGCCACCAGGTGGCGATCCCCATCAGGGGCAGCACCGCCACGCTCACCAGGGCGTAGGCCCAGTTCAGGGTGAACATCTTCCACACGATCCACACCAGCAGGATGATGGAGCTGAACACTTGCACCACGCCCATGCCAATCACTTGCTGGATGGTGCTGGTGTCGTTGGTGAGACGGCTCATGATGTCGCCCGCATCGTGCTTTGTGTAGTATGACAACGACAGGCTGTGAATGCGGTTGAAAATATCCACCCGCAAGTTGCGGATGACATGCTGGCCCGCCCAGGTCATGGCGTAGAACATCAGCCCTGTGGTGATGGCGACGATGACATATAGCCCGACGATGACCAGCACCAGCTTGCCCAACCCGGCCAGAAAATCCTCCGTGCCCGCGGTGGCGGGGATATCGGGATCGTACCAGCAGTTGGTCTGGCTGGCGTTTTCGATGCCGAATTTCTGCATCATCTGCGCCATCTGGCTGCCCTCGGTGCGATCCATGATCGCGGGCGAGATGTAGCAATCCACGGCCTGACCGATGAGCTCGGGCGCGGTCACCTGCGCCCAGGTGCCCAGGCCCAAAAAGGCCACGGCCAAAATCAGAGCGAGCAGATAAGGTTTGAAGTATTTGAAAAGCCGTCCCAGGGTGGCGCCGAGGTTCTCGGCCTTGCGGGATTCGACTTGTAACATGCGTTCGGTGTGCATAATGTTCTCTCAAAAAATGATGATTGTGATGCAGTTTCGTTGCCTGCAATCATTCTACAAGTGGCGGTTCGTCAAACGTCATCCGTCAAACGTCAAAGATAAATGCGTTCTGACGCCTGACGCCTGACGTTTGACGTTTTACGTTTTACGCCTCTGTATCGTCGACGAGTTGGCTGTGATAGATTTCGGCGTATTGCGGGCTGGTTTCCATCAGTTCGCGATGGCGGCCGCGGGCCACGATGCGGCCCTTCTCCAGCACCAGGATCAGGTCGGCGTTGAGCACGGTGCTGATGCGCTGGGCGATGACGAAGCTCGTGCGCCCCTCCATCAGTTTGTCCAGCGCCTGCTGGATTTTGAGCTCGGTGGCCACATCCACGCTGGCGGTGGCGTCATCCAGAATGAGGATGCGCGGGTCCATGAGCAACGCCCGGGCGATGGCGATGCGCTGTTTCTGCCCGCCGCTGAGGGTCGTTCCCCGCTCGCCCACGGGCGTGTCGTAGCCCTGGGGGAAGCTCATAATGAACTCGTGCGCGGCTGCGGCCTGGGCCGCGGCGATGATCTCATCCATGGACGCGTCGGGCTTGCCAAAGGCGATGTTTTCGCGAATCGTGCCGCTGAACAGGGTGGTTTCCTGCAACACGATGCCGATCTGTCGCCGCAGGGACGCGATCTTCACATCCCGCACATCGTAGCCATCCACCAGCACCGCGCCCTCGCTCACATCGTAGAAGCGGGGGATGAGGTTGATGATGGTGGTCTTGCCGCTGCCGGTCGCGCCCAGCAACGCCACGGTCTGCCCGGGCCGGGCCTCGAAATCCACGTGTCGCAGCACCCATTCCGAATCCCTGAAATAACGGAAGCTGACATCATCGAAGGTGACGCGGCCCTCGATGGGGGGCAGATCGATGGCGTCGGGTTTGTCCACCACGTCGTTGCGGGCGTCGATGATGTCGAAGACGCGCTTGGCGCTGGCCGAGGCCTGGCTCATCTGACTGATGATGAACCCAAGCTGCCCCAGGGGAAAGAAGACGTACACCAGGTAAAGGCTGAATTTCTGCCATTCGCCAAAGCTGAGGGCGCCGTAGATGAGTTGTTTGCCGCCGAAGTACACCACTGCGGCCTGGCCCATGTTGGCCACCAGGAAGACGATGGGGAAGAGGAAGCTGAAAACCCGGGCGACTTTGATCTGTTGCGCCATGTAGCTGTCGGCTGCGGATTCGAATTTGCGTATCTGCTCGGGCTCGCGGGCGAAGGCTTTGATAACCTTGATACCCGCCAGGTTCTCCTGCAGGATGGTGTTCAGGCGGGAGAGGCGGCGCTGCACCTCGGAAAAGAGGGGCTGCGTCACCTTGCCGAAGACCATGAACATGACCAGGGCGATGGGCAGGATGGGCAGCACGATGAGAGTGAGTTTGACGTTGGTGAGGAAGAGGATGATGAGGGTTCCGGTGAGCAGCACCACGGCCTGGATGGCCATCAACATGCCCTGGCCGATGAACATGCGCACCTTCTCCACGTCGTCCGTGGCCCGCACCATCAGTTGCCCGGTCTGGTTGCGATCGTGGTAGCTGAAGGAGAGGCGCTGAATTTTGGCGTAGAGCTCGTTGCGCATATCGTAGGCCACGTTCTGACTCATGGCCTGAGAGAGGAAGGTCTGGGCGAAGGCGAACCCGGCCCGAGCGACCGCGAAGACCAGAATCAGGCCCGCGGCCCAGAAGATGGCCTGCTCCGCGTTGTTGGCGAAGCGGTCGAATTGCTCGGGCGTCCAGCCCACCTTCTCCAGCGCCAATGCCTGATATTGGGAGGGGATCTTGGCCAGTTGCTGGGCGATCATGCCATTGGTCACCGCGTCCAGAATGTTCTGAACCATCTGTGGCACCATGAGCTGTGCGCCCACGCTGACCAGCAGCGCCAGATAAGCCAGCACCGCCATCTTGCGATAATGAACGATGTATTTGATGGCCCGCCACAGAGGCTTGAAGCCAACTTTTTGCTTTTTTCCCCGCTTA
>WGCR01000636.1 GCA_015493675.1 Anaerolineae bacterium | reverse complement strand
GGGGTTGACTGCTCATTGACCTCCGGGAGGTGGACGAAAACCGCCTGGTCAAGCCCAAAATGACTCGTCCACCTCCCGGAGGTCGGGAGCCCCCTGAATTCCTGTTGAGCCAGGTTTTCTTATTTCCGACAATGTCTAATGTCAGAAAAAGGCGTTGCCGCCAATCAAACATTATACCTGGATTGCTTTTGTTGGGATAATCCAGAGCAGTCGAAATCGTCCCTGAGGCTGTTATGCGCATTGGCCTCGTCAAATCAAATTTGGTTCTTTTGGATGCCCGGGGGTATTGGCTTCGCCGAACCCGCCGGATTGCGAATCCGGCGGGATGCAGAGGGCTCTCAGGGCGGATTCGCAATCCGCCCGGCGTCTCATCCCCTGAAATCCTGTTGAGCCTCAATTTTTGCGTCATCCACGCGCGGAATTCGTCGCTGATCCGATCTTTCAGCGTCATCCGCGGCGAATTGGAAGGCGAGCGATACGAGAACCTGTAGAAATTGACGAGAATAACAGGCTCTAATGTCTCTTCTTCCCGCAGGCCCGGGTCAGCGTTTGATGATGACCCGAGTGCCGATGTCCGCCCACTTCCACAAGGTCTCGGCCGCCTTGTCATTGAGCATCACGCAGCCGTAGGTGATAGGCGTGCCCACCAGGCCCGCCCAGGTGCGACCTCCGGTCTTGGCGTTCCAGGGCAGGCCGTGGATGCCGTTTTCTACGGGCCCGGACCAGTAAATCCCCATCCACCAGGGCATCCAGATATTCCAGGTGGAGCCGTAAGCCTTGCGCAGCTTGCTCTGCACCCGGAAACTCCCGGCCTTGGTCGAGTTGTTGCGTCCGGTGGAACAGCGCCAGGTGTTCAGAAGCTTGTCGCCTTCATAACGCCAGCACCGCTGTTCCGAGATGTCCACCACGATCTTTTTCTTGCCGCGAGGCGCTTTCTTTTTGAGATCGTTGGGATTGCCTGAGATGATCAATTTTTGCCCCACCCGCACCAGCGACGCATTTTTGATGCCGTTCAGCTTGGCGATCTGCGAGACGGAGACGCCATAGCGCCGGGCGATTTGGGCCAGAGTCTCGCCGCGGCGCACCACATGCGTGATGGTCTTGCCATTTTTTTGTTTCTTGTTATCAGCGTTTTTCGTCGGCATTTTCAGCCGTTGCCCTACATAGATGATGCTGCCGTGCAATCCATTGGATTGCTGGATAGACGCCACGCTGACGCCATTCTTCCTGGCGATTTTCAGCAGCGTATCCCCTCTTTTTACGACATAAACATGGCTCCCGGGCGAGGATGCTCCCGGACGGATGACCAGCCGTTGTCCTGCATAAATGCGGTTGGCGTTGCGCAGATTATTCACGCGCATCAATTGTGCGACGGTCACGCCATAGCGATTTGCAATCTGAGAAAGAGTCTCGCCGCGGCGCACCGTATGAATGGTGGGGCCACTGCTGGCATGGGCTGCGGTCGGCGTCAACAGCGCCAGCACAAAGGCCAGCGAAGAGAAGAGAATGAGTAATCGCGTTTTCATGGGGGAAGACTCTTGCATGAGGAGATAGAGATAGGGTGAGAGTGTCTAGCTCATTTTATAGGAGCATCTCCGAATTTGCAAGGAGGACAGATTACATAAGATGAAAAATAAGGGGGATGCAAGAGCTGTTACAAGCTGATCATCCCCTCGGCTAGCAGTTCCCGGGCCAATGCCAGCACATCGGGCCGGGTGATGGTCGGATCGATCTCGTAGGCCCGGGCCAGGGCGTCGGCAATGTCCGCCAGCGCGGTCTGGCCGTCGAGCCGCTCCCACAGAAAACTGCCGGTTTCATTCAGCGCGACATAGGAGCCGGTGTTGAGGTTGATGATGACGGCCTGGTCATCGACGATTTCGAAAGTGGTGTGCGACGCCTGTTTGGGGCGATCTGCCAGGATCATGTCAATTCGTTTTATCATGAGGAATCGAGATGTGAGAAATGGGGGGCGACAGTGATTGAACGGCCTTATGATTTGATTTCGATGCCCTGTTTCTTCAGCGCATTCTGCAAATGTTCCGGAAAGGCGATTTCTTGCCAGGGCAGATTGTTCAGGGGGAACCAGCGGGCCTCGGTGACATCATCGCCCGCTTTTAGCTCGCCGCCGGTGACGCGGCCCTCGAAGAGCAGAAAAACGCCTTTTTTATTGGGATCGGCCATGGGAAGGGCCTCCACCACGTCGCCGATGACCGCTTCCAGACCCGTTTCCTCGCGGATTTCCCGGGCCAGAGCGGCGCGGGGCTGCTCATCATATTCTACGAAGCCGGAAGGCATGGCCCAAAAGCCGCGCCGGGGGATGACGCCCCGTTTCACCAGCAGCATCTGACCATCCTGCACGATGAGCGCTCCCACCGCCAGTTTTGGATCCCGGAAAACGATGTAGCCGCAGCTCGGACACCAGGGGCGTTCGGCGCCGAAAAGATGTTTGGTTGCCAGCGGCTGGCCGCAGCGGGGACAAAAGCGATAGTCATCCATCATGGTCGAGGCGCCAGGGTGAGGGGGATTTCGAGGGTTTTGCCGTTGCGATGGACGGTAAGGGTGATGACGTCTCCCGGAGCGCTGTAGCGTCCGAGATAAGCCAGCAGATCGTCGAACACCAGCACCGGCTGGCCGTCGATGGCAGTGATGACGTCGCCGCCGACCTTGAATGTCAGTCCCTCGATGGTTTCGTTTTCCTCGCCGCCGCGCAGTCCCGCCTTGTCTGCGGGCGTGTCTTGCAGCACCTCCTCCACCAGCACCCCGCGGTCCACTTGCAGGCCCAGCGCCCGTGCGGCAAAGGGCGAGAGCGTCACCCCGCGAATGCCGATGTAGGGATGCCGAAATGCGCCCGTTTCGATGATATCGTGGCTGACGCGCCGGGCAAAGTAGGAGGGAATGCCGAAACCAATGCCCGAGTTGCTGCGGGTTTCTGATTGCAGCATGAATGTCACGCCCACCACCTCGCCGCGGGCGTTGAGCATGGGGCCGCCGCTGTTGCCGGGGTTGATGGCGGCGTCGGTCTGGATGACTTCGGGCAGGGAATAGAAGCTCTCGGGCAGGTCGATGAGCCGTCCCAGCGCCGAAACGATGCCGGTGGTGAGGGTGTTGGCGTTGCCAAAGGGGTTGCCGATGACCAGCAGTCGGTCGCCCACCTGCAGGTTGTCGATGTCACCGAAGGTGACTGGGCGCAGATTCAACCCCTGCGGATCCACCTTGATGACGGCCAGATCGGTGTTCTGGTCGCTGCCGATAATCTCCGCCGGGGTCTGAAGACCGTCATAAAAAGTCACCACCACGCTCTCGGCGTCTTCGATGACGTGATTGTTGGTGAGGATATGCCCTTCTTTGTCAATCACGAAACCTGATCCCTCGCCGGTGCTGAAAAAGAAGGGGTGCAGCTTATCCGATTCATCTGATTTTCCCAGCATGTCCTCATCCAGCACCTGAACGGCCACCACGCTGGGGGCCGCCTGTTGGTAGACGCGGGTGTTGATTTGCGTCTCGATATCTGTCGAGTCGGAGACCGCGGGAGCGACGGGCGTTGGCGGCTGCTCCGGCGTCGTTTCAATGATCTCGCCCACCGGGGCGGCCGGCGCAGCCGCGAATCGCCAGATGACGAGACCGCCTACAGCCAGAAAGCAGAGGAAGACCGTCAGCGCCAGCACGCCCAACGCCGCAGCAATGAGAGGGAGCCGGGAAGAATTTGTGTTCATAGCCTTATTCGAGATAGTGATCCAGGCCGTTTTCCTTCAACGACCGGATGATTTTTTTGACATCCTGGGCCCGGTCTGCGGGCATGACCAGCAAGACGTCATCCGTGTCCACTACGATCATATCCTGCAACCCGATGGTGGCGATGAGCCGATTCTTGCTGAAGGCCAGGATGTTGTTGCTGTCGTAATCCAGATGGCGGGCCTGCACAGCGTTGCCGTTGGCGTCCTTGGGCAGCACCTCCAGCAGCGCCGCCCACGAGCCGATGTCGTGCCAGCCCATATCCACCGGAAAGACCGCCACCCGCTCCGCTTTTTCCATGATGCCGTAGTCGATGGTGACGTTGCCTTCCAGCGGCATCCAGTGTTGCTCGAAGGCCGCTTTTTCATCTTTTTTGCCCAGGGCGGGCAGCAGGCGTTGCAGGGCTGTGTGCAATTGCGGCATGTGCCGGGCGAATTGGGCCATAATCACATCCGCCCGCCAGATGAACATGCCGCTATTCCATACGAAATTGCCCGCGGCCAAAAAGGCCTCGGCTGTGGCCAGATCCGGCTTTTCGCGAAAACGGCGCACGCGGCGGGCGGTCATGCCCTGGTATGCGCCCAGCGTTTCGCCCATCTCGATGTAGCCGTAACCGGTTTCGGGATAGGCGGGCTCGATGCCCAGGGTGATGAGTTCACCCGCTTGCGCCAGTTCGCTGCCGGCCGCCAATGTTTGCCGCAGGATTTCCGGCTTTTGGATGAGGTGATCGGCAGTGAGCACAGCCATCACCGCCTGGGGATCGCTGCGCAGCAGATGGATGGCGCCCAGGCCGATGGCCGCGGCCGAGCCCCGGGCCGCAGGCTCTCCCACGATGTTCTGCGGGGGCATTTCGGGCAGTTGATCACGCACAGCATCGACATATTCGCGATTGGTGATGACGAAAATGTGCTCCGGCGGAACCAGCGGCGTCATACGGTCGAAGGCCTCTTGCAACATGCTGCGCTGATTGCCGGTGAGGTCGAGGAATTGTTTGGGGGCGGTCTTGCGGCTGCGAGGCCACAGGCGGCTGCCCACGCCGCCCGCCAGGATGACGGGATAGAGATGATCGGTGGGGGTCATAAATTGAATCTCCTGGTCGCCGTTGACAGGAGTGGATGCGTTAATCGTTAATCAAGGTCGTTTTCGTATGAACTAATCTGACAGGTTCCTTTTGCGGCGATTCAGGGCCTTGCATGCCTTGTTGCTGGCTGAAAGCCACACATCCTGCCGCCAGATTTACCAGAACCTGTCAGGTTTGAGTGGAAAAATGATTCTCAATCTCCAAACTGTGGTTTTCGTCGATTGATTTCAGTGCGTTGCGCATGGCCCGATCGGCTGCGGCTGTCAATAAGCTGCGCCAGGCCAGTATTTTGATGAAAGGATGTTCGCTGTCGCCCGCCTCGACCGCGTTTCGCACCGCCAGCGTCAACGCTGCGTTTTTGCGATCCTTGATCAGCGTCAGCCAGCGGGCTTGCTGCATCAGCCTCTGACTGAACAAGGGGCGATTTTGTTCATCCAGCAGGATGTGGGTGATCTGCTGATGCACAGCGCCGTTTTTGTTCAGCGCTTCATCCCTGCGCCCCATCAGCAGCGTTGCCAGATCAGGCAAAGACCAGACCCATCCGGCAAATGCGGGATGATCTAGCAGGGCGCGGGCCGCGGTTTCATCCATGGCCGGGGCGGATTTGGGCAGATTGGGCCAGGTGACTGTCTTTGGCGGCAGGGCTTGATCGGCCCAGAGCCAATGCCCGAAGACCACGATCTCGCCGGGCCAGGGGAAGTCGGCCGCGGCCATGGTGTGCAGCGCCTCATCCAGCAGTTGCAACCCCAGCATCGGATCTATTTCGGCCAGCAGCACATGGTGAGAGCTGTCTATCATGCGGACGTTGTGTTTGGCGCCGCGCGGCGCTGGCAGCGGCAATAACTCCAGATCAAGATCGGGATAGGCGGAGGCGTATACCACGCCCAGCTCATCATGCAGAATCAATACCAGCAAATCGCCTTGATTTTCGCGGGGATTGTTGTGAATGAACCAGAGGAAGCTGTGTCCCTGGGCGTTGACCGGAGACCACAGCGCTCGCAGCGTCCCCGCCTCTTCATTTTTTACGCCCGAAAGCAGCAGTTTTTGTAGTTTCCGGCGCACCGCGGGCTGCAAATCGGGGAGGACCAGATGCCACAGGCTTTGCAGCGCCTGAATGGCCAGCGGATGCCGGATGCCGCCGAGGGCTTTGAGGATGTCTCGCTGCAAGTCCGCGTCGCCATACGCAGCGATAGCCAACAGTAGCCGCACCCGCCGCGGGTCTTCCATATCCATGATCACCTGCATGACGGCGTGGACGATTTCGGGCGGCTCATCCAGAAGCTGTTCCGCGTATTCCACCAACACCAGCGGCTCGGTTTCGGCAATGGCAATGGCCTCCTCGCCGCTTTCCCGGGCCACGTCATAGGATGCGGGGATGCGTTGCGCCATGGCCGGATCGATTTCCTGGCCCAGATAGCGCTCCAGAAGCATGACGGCGGTGAGGCGAGCGGCGTCGGAACGGGATTCGTCCATGGCCGCCTGCCGCAGGGCTGCGATGGTGGCGTCCGGGTCCAGATATTTGGCCAGATGCCCCAGGCCGCCTCGCAAAGCGGGATCACTGGCTTCGAGATTGCGCAGCAGCGCCCTGAGCACTGGCTTGCCCTTTGCCGCCAGTTCCCGGGCCAATTGATCTTGCTGATAAGCGTTGCGGGCTTTGGCCAATTCTTTGACAGCCCGATCGATGGCCAATCGATCGCCAAAGCTATGCAAAATGCGTGACTCTTTATCGCTCATGACGCGAAATGATAGCACATTCTTTAATCAATGACCACATCACCCGCCCAGATATTGTGCAGAACGTCGGAATCATCCCGCACCAGCAGAGCGCCTTCGGGAGAGACGTTCTCTGCCCGGCCCGAGAGCGGCGGCTGTCCCTGTCGATACACTGTGACCCGTCTTCCCAGCGGCTCCAGCTCGCGCGCCCAGGCATGATGCGGAGACGCGCCCGCCCGCATGGCCGCGTAGCCCCGTCCCAGTGCGGCAATAAACGCATCCGCCACGGCATTGACATCGAAAGATCGACCTGTGGCCGTACGCAAGCTGGTGGCGACGCGGGCCAGGGGGCCGTTTCCGAAATCATTGTTGACATTCAGTCCCAGTCCGATGACCGCATAGCGCAGCCGGGCGCCATCATTTTCCAGCTCGGTCAGCACGCCCGCCAATTTATGGCGTCCCAGCAGCAGATCATTGGGCCATTTGGGTCTGGCGGCGATTCCGGCCACGGCCCGGCAGGCGTCGATGGCGGCCAGCGAGACCAGCATGACAAGCTGATTGGCCCGGGACAGGGGAATGGGCGGGCGCAGCAGTAATGAGAGATAGAGCCCGCCGGGCGGAGACTCCCATGAGCGTGCAAGACGGCCCCTGCCGGCGGTTTGTTCCCGGGCGATGAGAATGAGCCCCTCCCGGGCGTCCATCCTGGCCCACTCCCGCATCCAGTCCTGGGTGGAGGACACCCTTTGCAGACGGATGACGGTGGGGCGCCAGACGGATGCGGGGGTTAATCCTTCCACAGCTTGCCGCGTTTGCGAGAAAAGCTGCCGGCCCCGAACATCCGGGACCAGAAACCGCTGTATTCGACATTGCCTTTTTTGATCGAATCCTCCCAGTCGCCGCTATCTCGTAGCTTCAGCCAACGGCTGCGTTCTCGTTGGGCGGTTTCGAACCAGTGCTGGACGATTTCTTCTTCCTCGTTTTCCAGGGCGTGGCTCCATCCCTGCAACTCGGCAATCATGGTCTCAATCCAGTGGATGATGTTATCGCGATTGTCGAACACGGTTTCGGTCAGGGCTTCGGCGTCGAAATCGGGCATTTGCGTGGTTTGCTCGAATTGCGCCCCCGCCATGCGTCTGATCTCGGGCCATGATTCGCTGGCGCTGACTGCGCGCATCAGCGCCCCCGAAAGCATGAGCGGCAGACTTTCGGCCGCAGCCATCAACCCGTCATGCTCTTCAGGGCTGAGGAAATAAGGCGTTGCACCCAGGGCGTAGACCATGTTGGCCGCCACTTTGACGGCCTCGGCGTTGACGCTTTCCAGCGGACATAATGTCCAGGTCGCCCCCTTGAAGAGTGCTGCCGAGGCGTCCGCGACCGTGAGATTTTCGCTGTGTGTAAGCACCGGGTTGCTGCCGATAAAGTGCACGTTGTCGGGCAGATGCTCCTCCGCGGCCTTTTGCACCGGGCGTTTGAGCGGGGCCGTATCCATGATCAGGCAGCCAGGTTTCAAATCCAGCTTGATGGCTTCCATGGTGGAGGCGATGTCGTTGATGGGAATGGCGAGGATGATCATATCCGCCTCTTCGCAGGCGGCGATCAGGTTCCAGTGCGTCTTGTCGACGGCGCCCTTCTTCACCGCCCGGTCCATGGCTTTGCGATCTTTGTCGTGCCCGATGATTTCATAGTTCTGCCCGAGTTCTTTCAACGCCAGGCCGATGGATGCGCCGATCAAGCCCAATCCGACGATAGTGATCTGTGACATGGTCTGTTTCCTGTAAGATGAGTGCGCTGTATGGCGACGATCAGGTTGCCGGCATGGCTTTATTGCGACGGCGCCAGGCCCAGCGGAAAGTGAAAAATCCGAATATCAGCACCAGAATGGCGGCAATGAACGGGAGGATGATGGCAATCAGCGTCATGACTGCCGAAAGGATATCTTCGATGACGCTGACAACAGGGTTGCCCACGCCCGCTGTGGTGGCCGTCACTACGGGCCGGGCCGTGGCCTTGACCGCATGAAGCCCGCCCGCGGCCAGCAGGCCCAGGGCCATTGCCAGCACCGGGCTCATATCGGAGATGACATTGCTGTTGGAGGCGAATAACACCGCACCGGCCGCGGGACGAATGAAGGTCTGGATAACGTCGTTGACAGTGTCCACCGCCGGGATTTTATCCGCGGTCATCTCGATGATCAGCAGTACAACCAGCACTCCCAGCACCCAGGGATTGGTCAATATGTCCCAGGGGGATTGCAGCGTGATGAGATCGGTGTACCGGGCCAGAAGTCCTACGATAAACAGGGGCAGATAAGCATTCAGTCCCGCTGCCGAAGAAAGCCCGAACGCAGATAGAATTTCGATCATAATTAGATGCTGAGGATGAGAGAATCGAGGCCATTCACCGATGTTGCATGGCAAATGGCTGCATTTGTCTATTATACGCTATATTTTCGAAAACGGTTGCGTTCCTCTCCTGGCAATAAAAAAGCCCCCCGGAAATCCCGGAAGGCTGTGAGGGGAGACTGAGATTTATCAGAGCGTTTCAGCAACCAGCTCGGCGATATCTTTTACCTGCAAGCCATCTTCGCCCGCTTCTTTCGAGGCGTCTGTCAGCATGGTCAGGCAGAAGGGGCAGCCTACAGCAATGCAACTTGCACCGGTTTCCACCGCTTCTTCGTAGCGCTTCATGTTCACGGCCTGATCTCCGTGCTCTTCCTCTTTCCACATCTGCGCTCCGCCGGCGCCGCAGCAGAAAGAAAGATTGCGATTGTGTTCCATCTCCACCGTCTCGGCGACAGCAAAGGTGAGAACGTCGCGCGGGGCGTCATACACGCCGTTGTGGCGTCCCAGATAGCAGGGGTCATGGAAGGTTACCGTCTCATCCAATTCTTTCTTGGGCCGAATCTTGCCCTGCTCGATGAGTTCTTCGATCATCTGTGAGTGGTGAATGACTTCATAATCGCCGCCAAAGGCGCCGTATTCCGCTCCCAGAGTGTTGAGGCCGTGGGGACAGGTGGTGATGATCTTCTTTGCTTTCACCTCGTTCAGCGTCTCGACATTTTGGGTGGCCAGCTCGAAGAAGAGATATTCATTGCCGGCCCGGCGGGCGGAATCGCCGCAGCACATCTCGCGCTCCCCCAGCACCGCATAATTCACCCCCGCTTCCTGCAAAATCTTGGCAAAGGCTTTGGCGGTGGATTGGGCCCGCATGTCGTAGGCGGGCGCACAGCCCACCCACCACAGCACATCGAAGTCAGGGTTTTCATCCACGGTCGGGATATTGAGATCTTTAGCCCAGTTCATGCGATCTGAAGCGCTGAGTTTCCAGGGATTGCCGGTGCGCTCCATGCCCGTGAAGGCTGTTTGCAGCTCGGATGGGAAATCGCTTTCCATCAGCACCTGGTTGCGGCGCATGTACATAATGTCGAACATGGGCTCATTGCCCACCGGGCAGACTTCGACGCAGGCTCCGCAGGAGGTGCAGGCCCACAGGGCTGATTCTGTCAGGGCAAAATCCAGGAGATTGATTTCGCACTGGCCACCGCTGGCCAACTCATCGACATGCTCATTGATGAAATAGCGTTTGTTTACTTCCAGCGCCGAAGGCGAGAGCTCCTTGCCCGTCGTGTAGGCGGGGCAGGCGTCCTGGCAGCGATTGCACATGATGCAGGCGTAAGGATCGAGAATGCCCTTCCATGTGAGATCGGTGAGTTTGGCTACGCCAAATTGCTCGATGCTCTCATCGTCGAAGTCGATAGGCTCCAGTGCGCCCAGAGATGGGCGCTGGGGACGGGCCAGAAAATTGAATCCGGCCATGATGAGATGGAAATGTTTGCTGTGAGGGAAATACGGGATAAATGCCAGAATCAGGCCCAAGGCAATCCACCAGGAAGCGTGCTGCCAGAATATCAACGCACCATCAGGCAATCCCGCCCAGAGCTGGCTCACAGCCGTTGCAAAGGGCTGATAGATATCTTTTCCTTCCTGGGCTACTGAAAAGCTTTCGCCCAGGAAACGGAAGCCGACATGGAAAAGAATGAAAAGACCGACAATGAGTGAATCTTTTTGCACCCCTCCCTGCCTGACTTTTTCCATCACCTTGATGTTATCCCTGAATACAAGATGAGGATCATGAATAAGAAAACGTCGCACCAGGAAGTAACTCATGCCGATGATGACTGATACGCTGAAGATGTCCGCCAGTAGCCGGTAGCTATTTCCAATGACGCCGGAGCCCATAAACTTGATGGGGAAATACCCTTGTAAAATATCCCCAAAGTTCACGAGGAAATAAAATGTGAAGCCCCAGGCGACCATCGCATGAAAAACACTGCTGACCGGACGTGTTTTCCAGATGGGCTTCAATGTCAACCAGTCTATCAGCGCCCGCCAGGCCCGCGGAAGGATATTTTCATCATCATAATCGCCTTGGCCACGCTTGATGACGAGATAGGCTTTGTAAAAAGCCCAGTAGCCATTATAAATAGTGGCCAAAACAAGGACGGTAAAAATGAATTTTTCTACCAGTGTGAGCATTGGATACTCCTTGGAGAGAAAAACGTTTGGAATAAGTTCCGCACTTATTGAATTGGAAGTTCCGCTACTATAAAACAGAGTACATGGTTTTGCAAAAATTCTATCAGGATTACCGCGTTGCGTCATCTTTCTCCGATTCAGATTCGGGGGGACTAAAGTGGTCCCCATTGTCAAGACCACGATTAGCACAAAATAAAGTGGGAAAGGGAAGAGAAGATGTGAGAGCTAGTAAGTTGAGTGGGAGTGAAAGAGACTGTTGGGAAATCGGGAGAGGGGGCGGGGAGAGGG
>WGCR01000635.1 GCA_015493675.1 Anaerolineae bacterium | reverse complement strand
GCCTCTTACTGGCGGGGACGGCATACGCCCACAGTCGTCGCCATCACCGGCAGCGTGGGCAAGACCTCCACCAAAGAACTCACCGCCGCGGTGCTGCGCCAGCATTATCCCACGCTATGGACGCCCGGCAACTACAACAACGAGATCGGCCTGCCCCTCTCACTGCTGCAACTGCGGCCCGAACACCGCTACGCGGTGCTGGAAATGGGCTTTTATGTCGAGGGCGAAATCGCCCAACTCTGCAACATCGCCCATCCCGATATCGGCGTCATTACCAACATCGGCCCCATCCATCTGGAGCGGGCGGGCAGCATGGAAGCCATTTTCCGGGGCAAAGCGGAGCTGATTCGCGCCCTGCCCCCCACCGGCCGCGCCATCCTCAACTGGGATGACGCCTGGGTCAGAAAAATGGCTGAATTCAGCCAAGCGCCCGTTTTCACATACGGCCTCAGCGATGAAGCGGATCTCTGGGCCGACGAAATAGAGAGCTACGGCCTTTCCGGCATCCATTTCCGATTTCATCACCGCACCTCCCCCGGCCATGAAGAGCTGCTTTATGTCAGTCTGCCCCTGCTGGGACGTCACAGCGTCCACACAGCCCTGCGCGCCGCGGCCGTGGGCCTGCTGGCGGGCCTGAGTTGGGAAGAGATCATCCGCGGCCTGCGCGACATCAACGCCCGACTGCGCATCGATATCGCCCCGGGCTATCACAACAGCACCATCATCGATGACACCTACAACGCCAGCCCTCCCTCCACCATCGCCGCCCTCAACCTCTTGCAGGAAATGGAAGGCCGCCGCATCGCCATCATCGGTGATATGCTGGAACTGGGCAGCGAAGAGGAAAAAGGACATCGTCTGGTGGGCGCCCGCGCCGCTCAAACCTGCGATATCCTCATCGCTGTCGGCCCCCGGGCCCGCTGGATCGCCGAAGAAGCCCGCGCTCTGGGCATGCCCCATGAGCATGTCACTCATGTCGAAACCGCCGAGAAGGCCACAGCCGTGGCCCAGGAAATCATCCAACCCGGCGACTACATTCTTATCAAGGGTTCACGCGCCATGCACATGGACGAGATCGTCCCCCACTTAACAGCGCCGGTCGCTGACTGACCGGCGCTGTCTCCCCGTCCTCAATTGAGCGCCCGCCATATTCCGCCAACCACCTACATTGCTTCCATGTCCTACCCGCTCACTCTGGCCACTTTGGCCTTCTTCCTGGCCGTCATCTGGGGAGAACCCCTTATCCAACTGCTCAAATCCCACCAGATGGGACAACGCATCCGCATGGAGGGGCCTAAATCTCACCAGGTCAAGGCCGGAACCCCCACCATGGGAGGCATTCTCTTCATTGCGCCGGTCGTGCTCATCACCCTGGGCCTGAACCTGGCCAATCTGCTGGGTTTCACCCTCATTGGAGAATCTGCCATGGTCCCCGTCTTCGCCATGCTCTCCTTTGGAGCGCTGGGATTCCTCGACGATCTGGCGGGAATCCGCAAGAAACGGGGCGACGCCCAGGGCATGTTGGCCCGCTCCAAATTCCCTTTACAGGTGGGCCTGGCCATCATCCTGGTAGCCGTCATGTATTGGCGGTTGGATATCCACAGCATCGCCATTCCCACCGTGCCCGACCGCATCGATATCGGCTGGTGGTGGATTCCCATCGCTCTTTTCATCATTGTCGGCTCTGCTAACGCCGTCAACCTCACCGATGGACTGGACGGCCTGGCTGGCTCCATTGCTGCGGTCAGTTTTGCCACCTACGGACTCATCGCCTACCTGCAAGGCCAGGTATGGCTGTCCGCCTTCACCTTCTCCATCGTTGGCGCTCTGTTCGCATTCCTCTGGTTCAACGCCTTCCCCGCCCAGCTTTTCATGGGCGACACCGGTTCGCTGGCCCTGGGAGCCACGCTGGGCGTGGTCTCATTGATGACCGGCCAATGGCTGCTGCTGGCCGTCATCGGCCTGCCCTTTGTCATCGAAGCGCTTTCCGTTATCATTCAGGTCAGCGTAGCCAAATTCAGCCGCCGTTTCCTGCATCGCGACATCCGCGTCTTCAAAATGGCTCCGCTGCACCATCATTTCGAGCTCAAAGGCTGGGCCGAAAACCATGTCACCCAGCGATTTTTCATTATCGGCATCCTCTCTGGCATGATCGGCATCGCTCTGGCCCTGGCCTAGACAATAGTCAATGATCACCGCTGATTTCTCCAACAACACCATTCTCATCATCGGTCTGGCCCGCGAAGGCCGGGCGGCCGCCCGCTGGCTGGCCCGGCATCACGCCCGCGTCCTCGCCAGCGATCTGCACGCGCCGCAGGAAGATGTGCGGAATGAGTTGGAAAGCCTGGGCGTCACCCTGATCATCGGACCGCAGACCCCCGCCTTATTGTCTGATATCAACGCCATTATCGTCAGCCCCGGCGTCCCCCAGGATATCCCCCTGCTGCAAAACGCCCGGGCCCGCGGCATCCCCATCACCGCCGAACCCCGGCTGTTCGCCCAGGGCTGTCCTGCTCCCCTGACCGGCATCACCGGCTCCAGCGGCAAGACCACCACCACCACGCTGACCGCCCGCATGTTGGAGGCATCGGATTATCGCGTCTGGCTGGGCGGCAACATCGGCTCCCCGTTGTTGGAACAGGTGGAAGCTGTCTCGCCGCAGGATCGGGCCGTGATGGAGCTCTCCAGCTTCCAGCTCTTCTATTGGGATGAAATCGCGCCCTGGGCCGCAGCGCCCGCTCCCTGGAACAGCAACAGCGGCGTCAGTCCCCACATCGCCGCCATCCTGAACATCACCCCCAACCACCTGGATCGCCACCCCTCCATGGCGCATTACATCGCAGCCAAGGCCAACATCCTGGCCTCCCAAACCGACGCGGACATCGCCATTCTCAACCGCGAGGACGCCATCACGGGCGATTGGGCGCGGACAGGCCGGGTGAGCATCCCGGCAGGCCAGGGGCAGCCCGCCCGCAGCTTTCCCATCCGGGCCCAACTCCTTACATTCGGCTTCAATAAGCCTGAAACAGGAGATGGCGCCTGGCTGAAAGCGGATCAGGTTTTTCTGCGCAGATCGGGCCAAACAAGCGCCATCCTCAACACCGCCGACATTCATCTGCGCGGACGCCACAATCTGGCCAATGTGCTGGCAGCAGTCGCCATTGCCGGCGCAGCCGGGGCGTCTCCCGCGGCCATGCGCCAGGCAGTACGCGCTTTTCGCGGCGTTGCCCATCGCCTGGAAGAAGTCGCCCGCGTCCGCGACGTTCTCTGGATCAACGACAGCATCGCCACGGCTCCGGAACGGGCGCTGGCAGCCATGCGCAGCTTTGACGAGCCCATCATCCTGCTGGCAGGCGGACGCGACAAGCATCTGCCCTGGGAGGAATGGGCGCAGGAAGCGCAACGCCGGGCCCGGATCGTCATCGCCTTCGGCGAAGCTGTCCCCATCATCCAACGCGCCCTGCAAAACCCGCCCGCCGACGCCCTGCTGGAAACCGTGCTGCCCGCAACTGATTTAGCCTCCGCCGTACATCTGGCCGCCGAGCTTGCCCGGCCCGGCGAAGTCGTTCTCCTTTCCCCCGGCGGAACCAGCTTCGACGCCTATCCCGATTTCGCCGCCCGCGGCCAACATTTCCGGGAACTCGTCCGACAGGAAGCTGCAACATCCCCCACCCAGGCATCCTCATGAGCCCCTCCAGCGATAAAACCGCAGTCAAACACATGGATCACGGTCTGCTGATCGTGATCTTCGCCCTGCTGGGCTTTGGCATCGTCATGCAGTTCAGCGCGTCTTACGCCATCAATCCCGACCAGCCTTACTACTATATCACCCGGCATCTCATCTGGGTGGCGTTGGGACTGGTCAGCCTGTTCATCCTCGTCCAGATCGATTATCACATCTGGCAAAAATACGCCATTCCCATTATGGGCCTGGCCCTGCTGCTGCTCATCGGCATCTTCTTCTTCGCCAAG
This sequence comes from Anaerolineae bacterium, assembly GCA_015493675.1. Taxonomy (GTDB): domain Bacteria; phylum Chloroflexota; class Anaerolineae; order J102; family J102; genus M2005. The sequence goes on along the minus strand of WGCR01000635.1, from coordinate 1,348 downwards.
ACAGGTGACAGCGGCAGCCGACGTCATCTGCTCCAGAGCGGCTCCATCCAGCCTTCCGAACTGGCGAAGTTAGCCATCTTCATCTACATTGCCGCCTGGCTGGCCTCCAAAGAGGACCATCTGGGGGATGTCACGGTGGGGCTTCTGCCCTTCTCATTGTTGCTGGGCATCTTTCTCATCGCCATCCTCATGCAGCCCGATATCTCCACCTCGGTGCTCATTGCCCTGACAGCTGTGGCCATGCTCATCATCGCCGGCGCCGACCTGTTGCAAATCGGCATTCTCCTGGGCGTGATGGGGCTTGTTTTCACCGCCGCCATCATCCAACACAAATATGCCATGAAGCGGCTGACCGAATTTGGGCAGGCCTTTCTCGCCCCCTGGAACAGCCCCAATTCGCAGGTGCAGGCAGGCTACGCAGCGCTGCACCGCGGCGGACTCTTTGGCAAAGGATTGGGCAATAGCATTTATAAACTGCCCGAAAGCGGCTTGCCCGTCATCCACTCCGACATCGTTTTCGCCGTCATCGGCGAAGAGCTGGGATTGCTGGGCGCCCTGGCGGTGGTGGCGCTTTTCCTCTTCCTGGCTTACCGGGGCACGCGCATCGCCCTCAACGCTCCCGACAGCTTTGGCAGACTGCTGGCCTTTGGCATCACCACCTGGATTGTGTTGCAGGCATTCATCAACATCGCCGTGGTCACCGTCACCATTCCCAACACCGGCATTCCCCTCCCTTTCATCTCTTACGGCGGCTCCAGCCTGATTACAGTTCTGGCCGGGCTGGGCATCCTGCTCAACATCTCCAAAGACGGTCAAGCACGAATTACTCTCAATGCGAATTCTTCTGTCAGGCGGCGGAACCGGCGGTCACGTGTATCCTATTCTCACCGTCGTCGCCGCACTTAAAGGCCTCTGGCCCGAAAAAAACGCCTCCGAGCCCCTGGAATTCCTCTATGTGGGCACGGCGGACGGCGTGGAAGCGAAGCTTGCCCGGCGGGCGAACATCGATTTTACGCCCATCCTCGCCGGCCAGATCCGCATCATCAACCCCCTCAAACTGGCCCGCAACGCCCTGCGCATGATGCGGGGCAGCCGTCAGGCCCGCACCATTGTGTCGCAATGGCGGCCAGACGCTCTCTTCGTCACCGGCGGCTATGTGTGCGGCCCGGTGGTGTGGGCGGCCAGCCATCAGAACACGCCCATCCTCATCTACCTGCCCGACATCACGCCGGGCATGGGCGTGCAGCGACTGGCACCCCACGCCTCGGCCATCGCCGTCTCTTTTCCAGAAGTGGCCGAGCACTTTCATCAACATGACGCCGCCATTTATGACACCGGCTACCCAGTG
>WGCR01000634.1 GCA_015493675.1 Anaerolineae bacterium | reverse complement strand
GATGCCGGGCGGATTGCGAATCCGCCCTGGGAGCACTCTGCATCCAGCCGGATTCGCAATCCGGCGGGTCTGGTAAAGCCAATACCCCCTGAAATCCTGTTGAACCGCATTTTTAGAAAATAATCCGGTTATAGCCCTGGGGGCGCTTCGCGTCCGCCGCCAGCGCCGGAGGATGAAGTCCCCCGGCGGATTTTCAGAATGACACAATCAAACGCCTGGCTTCTTTATCGAGAATGGACGCACCGAAAACATATTTCACGCAAAGGCGCAGAGCTGCAAGTCTTTTTGCTTCTTTATTTCCTTTGCGTCTTGGCGGCTTTGCGTGAGACTGATTTTCAAAACGCAAACACGGGATAAGGCCACAGGCCCGGCGTCAGCCACGCCAACAGCAGAATGCCGATGAAAACCGCTAGCGGGATGAGGTAATTGTCCCAGCCCTTGGGCGAGACAGCCTCCACCGCCGTCGCCAGCAAGCTGAGCAGGAGGGTGGGGAGCAAGAAAACGCCCGGAGCGACGCCCGCGCGCAGCCCGAAAATCACCAGCAGCAACCAGATCATCAGCAGCGAACCGACGAACATCGCCAAAGACCCGGCCAGCGTCTTGGTGGACCCGCCCACGCCAAAACTCCGGCCGCCGTAGCGCCGCCCGACGATGTCCGCCAAGCCATCTCCGCCCGCCAGCGCGCCCAGGATGATCATCGCCGAGGGCGTGAACACGGCGCTGTCGCCATTGGTGAAGAACAGCAGCGCGACCACGAGCATCACCACCGCATAGTGCATCGTCCCGCCCAGCAGCTCCCGCGGATCGCCGCTGCGGGACATCGATTTGACGAAGGCCTCATCCTCCCGCCAGCCAAAGCCAATGGCCGCGAACTGGATGATGAAGGCCAGGGGCACGATGGCCGCGAAAAATCGGCTGGCCGGCGCGCCCGAATAGAGCATCCAGCACAGTACGAAGATGGGCGCAGCGAAGATGTGGATAATCTTGCGGGTGACGTAGGTGGGCAGCAGCTCCCGCTTTTGCAAAACGCCGTTCACCAGCACCAGCGCCTGGATAGCAACCACCGTCAGCGCCAACGCCAAAGCGTCTTGCAGCCAGGGGTTCAGGGACATGATTGGGGCTCCTTGTTGTAAAAATATTGATGAGTAATGATTAAAGTAAAAACCACGCTGATTTAGCCTTTAATCATTGTTCATTAATCTTTAAGCTTTAAGCTTTCTTCCCTCTGCCGCTTCCGCTCCTCCCAGCGTTTTGCATACTTCGAGCAGGAGAGTTCTCGATCCAACACATAGCCCATGGCCCGCAACAGGCCCGCCTCTGATGACGTGGGGCGGGTGCGGCGCAGGATTTTATCCACCTTCAGACGCTTGGCTGGCTCCTGGCCCGGTTTGAAGAACCCAGCCTTGCCCAAGGCCTCCAGGATGGCGTTCACCGCCGCCGAAAACTCGGCCCCGGTCGCGGGCGGATCCTTCGGATCGATGACAACCTCAGGCAAATCGTGGCGGGGACTGAACACGGCCCGTCGCAGTTCATACGCGGTCAGCAGCACCGCCTGGGCCAGATTCAGCGAGGTGTAGTCGGAGCTGACGGGGATGTAGAGCTGATAATGACTGCGGTAGACGATCTCGTTGGGCAGGCCCCAATCCTCTCGCCCGAACAGGATGGCGGGCGTGCCGATTTCAGCGTGCTTGAGGATGATAGGCGCCAACTCGTCGGGCGGCATTATCTCCGGGCCCAACTCCCGGCGGCGGTTGCTGGCCGCCACCACCAGATTCACATCCGCCAGGGCGTCGGCCAGATCATCGTAAAACTCAATGGTCTCCTGAAACGCCTCGCTGCGGTGAGCGGCGGCGCTGACGATGGCGGGATCGTAGTGGTGGGGATTGACGATGCGCAGCCGGGATAGCCCCATATTCATCAGCGCCCGCACCACCATGCCGATGTTGCCTGATTGTAGCGGCTCCACCAGGACGATGATGATGTTGTCGAGTAAATCAGCGTTGGGAGACATAGAAATTCATTAAGCAAAAAGAGGAAAAAACTTGGCGACTTTGCGTGAGACCATCTTTTTGATTCTGGCTAAGTCAGGTCAGGGGCAACTTTATCCGATCACCGGCCTGGGGGACAAGAATCTGGCCGGAAAATTCGGCGCCCGCCTCCTGCGCCCACACATCGGCTGGCCCGGGCATTCGGTGCACCATGGCCAGCGCTTTGACGCCCGCTTTGGCTGCGATCTCGCCGGCTTCGCGAGCGGTGGTGTGCACGCCCCAATTGCTCATCCCCAAAGTCTCCGCCGCAGTGGCCTCGTGGATGAGCAGATCGGCGCCCCGGGCCAGATCCGCCACGGCCTCGGTCGGCGTCGTGTCGCCCGAATAAACGATGCTGAACCCGGGCGCTGTGTCGGTGGGAGCGAAATCGAAACGGGCTGCGAACGCGGGCAACTCGGGCACGTGCTGCGTTTGCACCTGCGTAACGCTGACATCAGCCACCGCTGCCACAGGCTCGGTTTCACCCTCTTCCAGCAATTGAAAAGCGAAATCATCCGCCACTTTCAGCAAATAGCGAGGGTACACCACTTCCACCAGCTCCAACCAGGCGTCGATGGTGAGACGGGCGCCCAGCAGGTAGCGCAGACGGGGATAGAACATGAACATGGGACTGCCCAGGATGTGATCGCCGTGGTGGTGGCTGAAGTAGATGTGAGTGATCTCAGCGGGCGAAACGCCCACGCCATCCAGTTGCATCAGCACCGCGGGCCCGGCGTCCAGCAGAATGCGTGCTGCGCCGTGGGCGATGAGCATGGTGGTGTGGTCGCCGGGCCGTTCGGGCGTGATCGCCCCGGTTCCAAGAAAGATGAGCTCAGTCATTATTACCTTATCAGTGGGATTCTTGCTCGCTGGGCAAGAAAATATCTCACGCAAAGACGCAGAGTCGCAAAGGGAAAAAGAAGCCAAGAAAAGCTTAGCGCCTTGGCGCCTTTGCGTGAGATCAGCTTTTTGGTTCCGGCTTGTCCGGGTTAGGGTTTGGGAAAAATAAAATGGACGAAGTGAAGAATCGACTCCGTCCATTTTCCTATATTTTTGTCAGATTGTCTAAACGGCTACAGCTCGTCCAGCAGGCCCACGCGGCGATTGAACTCCTCGATCAGAGCGTCGATCTCGTCGGTGTGACCGTGGATGCTGCTCCAGTAGTCCGGATCGTACCACTGTGCCTGGATTTCCTCGTAGGTCTTGCCCTGCTGCTCCACCCAGGTGAAGTACTTGAGATTGTGGATGCGTTTGCGATCTTCGTAGGTCAGTTCCTTGAGATGATCGGTGTCCGCGCCCAACAGATAGCGGTGGAAGCGGGCGGCTGCATCCAGGGGCGTGAACTCGCCTTCCTTCTCCCGATACTCGTCGATACGGCTGGTGTACATCTCCATCGAGTCAGTAGCGACGGTCATAATAATGTCGTTCTCGCCCAACTCGTAGTACTTGGCCATCTTGACAGCGGCCAGCATATTGGCGATGCTGGAAATGCCCAACAGGGGCAGTTTCTCCACAAAGTCCGCGGGCACGCCCTGATCGATCAGGTATTGCTGGCCCACAGGCTCGTTGAACAGACGCATCAGGCCGATGGCGGCGTTGTCGTCGATGGCAACCACCATGTCGGTGTTCTTGACGTTGTGAATCCAGGGCACATGCTTGTCGCCGATGCCCTCGATGCGGTGGGCGCCGAAGCCGTTTTCCAACAGCGTGGGGCATTGCAGGGCCTCCGAGGCCGCGATCTTGCTGGTGGGATACTGGTCTTTCATGTAGTCGCCCGAGGCCAGGGTGCCGCCCGAACCGGTGTTCAGGGCCACGCCGCGATACGCGTCATCCGGGCCCATGATCTGATCCAGCACCTCTTTCATGGCCGGGCCCGTGACCTCGTAGTGCCACAGGTAGTTGCCGAACTCCTCGAACTGGTTGAAGATGACCACATCTTCGCCCGATTCGCGCAATTCCCAGCATTTGTCGAAGATCTCCTTGACATTGCTCTCGGAGCCGGGCGTGGCGATGACTTCGCCTGCCACATTCGCCAGCCAATCGAAGCGCTCTTTACTCATTTCTTCGGGCAGGATGGCAATGGACTGGCAGGCCAGCAAGTTGGAGTCATATGCGCCGCCGCGGCAGTAGTTGCCGGTGGAGGGCCACACAGCTTTCTGCGTGGTGGGATCGAACTGGCCCGTGACCAGCCGGGGCACCAGGCAGCCGAAGGCTGCGCCGACTTTGTGGGCGCCGGTGGGGAACCATTTGCCCACCAGGGTGACGATGCGGGCGTCGACGCCGGTCAGCTCTTTGGGGAACTCGATGAAATTGACGCCGTCGAAGCCGCCGCCGCTGGCCTTGGGTTCATTCTTCCAGGTGATGCGGAAGAGATTCAGGGGATTCAGGTCCCACAGGCCCACATCGGCCAGCTTTTCCTTGATTTTATCGGGGATCAGCTCGGGGTGTTTCTGCTGCTCGAAGGTGGGAATGATGATATTGCGTTCGCGGGCCCGCTCGATAGCGTGCTCCAGCGCTTCTTCGTTGTGAATACTGAGGTCGATCTGTTTGAATTTTGACATGAAAATTACTACCTTATCTGTGAAGTGTTATTCTCCAGAGCTAAAAATATCTCACGCAAAGGCGCTAAAGCGCAAAGGGAAGAAAAAGATCCTTAGCGCTTCTTACGCTTTGACGTGAATCTCCCTGGTTCTGGAATGTGATTATAAGCATTACTGCTGGCGTCACCCTCATCCAAAACATCAAATAGGTCATCGATATTCTGAAATGCTGGCAGCTTCTCTGGATGTTGAGCCTCTTTGATGGCGGCAAGGGTTTCTGCAACAGGAAATTTCTGATCGGGTTCAACGCCAGTATTTTTAGACATAATTGGCTCCAGCGAACGACACGAGTTTGCCTAAAAGTGAATTCCTCAATAATGGTAACGCATCTGGGCCAGTAAGATGTCGCCCTGCTCCGTTACTTTGTACACCAGGCGGTGTTCATGATCGATGCGTCGTGACCAGTAGCCAGAGAACGCATGTCGCAACGGTTCAGGCTTACCAACGCCCTGATGCGGCGTTCGTTGGATGTCTCGGATCAGGACATGAATGCGTTTTAGCTTTCGCTTGTCCGTGCGCTGCCAGTAGAGGTAGTCCTCCCACGCCTGATCAGAAAAAATGAGGTTCACTCAATTAGCTCCCGGATTTTTCCTTTGCCTGATTCCAATTGCTCAATCGATTCAAGCAACCGCTGGGCATTGGCAGGACTGCGCAGGAGATAAGCTGTTTCTTCCAGGGCGCGATATTCTTCGATGGACAGAAGAACCGCCGCGGCTTCGCCATTCCGGGTGATGACCACGGGCTCCTGATCCGCCTGGATGCGATCAATGGTGGTAGCCAGATTTTGTCTGGCAGAAGTAAAACTCAATGTAAACATTTCATGCCTCCTTGCATGTACAGGATTATGCACATACAGTATGCCAGACAACCGGCGCTGCTGTCAACATCGGTTTAGGCGCTTGGCTAAGAGCTCAAGACATTCTTCACGTCCTCCAGACTGGGTTTGACGAAATAAGGCTCGGTGCCCGCCATTTTCACGCTCTCCATGGCGCTGGCGATGTCTTTGAGGCCGTTGCCGGTGTTGATGACGACGATGCGATCCTCGGGCGAGACCAGGCCTTTTTCTACGGCCTTGACCAGACCCGCGTACGCGGCCGCGCCCGCGGGTTCGCCGAAGACGCCGCTGCCCCGGGCCTGGGCCACGATCGCGGCCAGGATTTCGTCATCGCTGACGGTGACATAAGCGCCGTTGGTCTCCACCACCGCGGCCATGGCCTTGATGCGGTCGCGGGGCAGACCGGCGCTGATGCTGTCGGCCACGGTTTCGGCCTGGATGGGGGGCTTGGTGAGCACGTCTTCGCCATTCTCCCAGGCTTCGGCCATGTAGTTGCTGCCCTCGGCCTGCACGCCGATGATGCGGGGCATCTTGTCGATCCAGCCCAGGGCCAACAGGTCTTTCAGGCCCTTGTGCACGCCGCCGATGATGCAGCCGTCGCCCACGCTGACGAAGATGACGTCGGGCGCATCCCAGCCCAGTTGCTCGCAAATCTCGTAGCTAACCGTCTTCTTGCCCTCGGACATGTAGGGATTGAAGCCAGTGTTGCGATTGTACCAGCCGTATTCGTCCGCGGCTTCCAGACAGAGCTCGAAGGCGTCGTCGTAGGAGCCGTCCACCAGCATCACCGTGGAGCCGAAGGTGAGGAGCTGGGCGATCTTGGCGGGCGGCGCGCTCTTGGGCACGAAGATGACGTTGGGCTGCTCCACGCTGGCGCAGAGCCCGCTGAGAGCGGCCGCGGCGTTGCCCGTGCTGGCCGTAGTGATGATCTCAGCGCCTTTTTCCTGCGCCTTGACCACAGCGATGGCGCTGGCCCGGTCCTTGAAGGACGCGGTCGGCTCCCGGCCATCATCCTTCACCCACACATGTTTCAGGCCCAGGCCCGCGGCCAGACGGGGCGCATCATAAAGGGGCGTGCCGCCCACCGTCAGCGGCGGCACGGGCGAATCGGGCTCCACCGGCAGCAACGGTTTGTAGCGCCAGATGGTGTTATCCTGATTCTCGGCCAGGGCCTCGCGGCTGATGTTCTGGCTGATGACGTCGTAATCGTACACGACATCCAGAATGCCCTCCGTGCCGTGATCCGGGCAGACGTACTC
>WGCR01000633.1 GCA_015493675.1 Anaerolineae bacterium | reverse complement strand
GGTTCGCCAACAGCATCCTCAAGTCGGGCGCTTCAGGCCTGCGGCCAGCCCCCTCTTCATCTCCCCCGCAAGCGGGGGAGAACATTGGAAGGGAATAAGATGACGGCCTTCGCCGTCCAAAAACACGCCGATTAACTGGTCGCCGAAGGGCGACCTCGCGCGCAATCTAATTCAGCTTCCTTATCTCCTTCCCCGCCCGTCCCGGAGCGGGGGAGGAAGCAAAGGAGGGGGCCTGCGCCTAAAGAGTCCGAGTTTACTCGGCAATTTCGCAGACGCCAGAATGCGTCCAACCGAAATTGGACGCACCCAAATCGAAAAGCGCCGGAATAATGGGACGTCGGGCTATTTCAGTGACGACGCTTTCGATAAAATAATAGGCTTCGTGATATAGTACCGTCATTCCCAAATCCTGCAGGAGCAGCCATGACAGACGCTATCAACGATTCCTTTGTCATCACCAAAACCCTTCCGCATCACGGCTATTGTTTTGTCTGCGGCGATGAAAATCCTCACGGCATCGGTCTGACCTGGAGCGCCTCGTTTCGCCAGGAAACGCCCGATGAGGACGGCGCGTATCCGCCTGGCAGCGTGCTCATCTCCGCCGATTTTAGCTTCGAGCTGGCGCAGCAGGGCCCGCCCGGCCATGCTCACGGCGGCGCCAGCGCCTCAGTGATCGATGAGGCCATGGGCGCATGTGTATGGCAATCGGGGTATCGGGCGCTGCTGGCCCACTACGAGCTGGATTACAAGCTGCCCGTCCCCCTGAACACGCCCGTGCGGGTGGAAGCCCGGGTGGAGCGGGTGGACGGACGCAAGGTCTACGCCCGCGGCCGTCTGTTGCTGGCCAGAGGCCAGGTAGCGGTAGAGGGAGCGGGCCTGTATCTGCACATTCCCGGCTTTTTCGAGGACAACCAATACCAGCATGGCTGATCCCCACAGACCGCGCAAGAATTTCACGACGCCGCCCGAATCTCTGGCTTCTCCCCGGCGTCTGGCGCTGCTGGATGCGCCGCGCGTTTAGGTGACGCTGATTACCCGGCACTCGGGCGCAAAGCGAGCAAAAACCACGTCATCGTCAGCCGCCTGCTTTCTTGGCTTTGTAGCCGAGTTTTGCCAGGATGGCAACCACCCGATCCCGATGATCGCCCTGGATTTCGATAGCGCCATCCTTGATCGAACCGCCCGCGCCCAGTTTTGATTTAAGTTGTTTGAGCAGCGACTTCTTGCCCGATGCATCGCCCGGCAGCCCGCGCAGCACCGTCACCGACTTACCCTTGCGCCCTTTGCGCTCCAGGAACACCCGGATGACGCCATCATTGGACAGCTTCGGGCCCTGCTTGCCGCGGGATGACTTCTTTTTCTTCTCCCGCCGGGGTTCGACCTCGACGTCGGGATCAGTGGAATAAACCAGTCGCGTATTTTTGATAGTGGGCATAAGCACTCTCTGGTAGACAGAACGCAGGTGACGCAGAAAAACCTGATCCTCGCAGATAAAAAAGATGGCTCTTTTGGATTTCAGGGGGTGAGACGCCGGGCGGATTGCGAATCCGCCCTGAGAGCTCTCTGCATCCAGCCGGATTCGCAATCCGGCGGGTCTGGTAAAGCCAATGCCCCTTGAATTCCTGTTGAGCCAAAAAAATAAAATCAGGATAATCTGCGAGAATCTGCGGGCATCAGATGTGTCTGTGTTCTATTCTCATTTCTTATCGGCGTGTAGCCGCTTGTGGCATCTCTTTTCTGATTATTGCATGAGCAGTGCGATAGGGCAAATAGCGTTTTGGGAAATTGAGCCATCCACCAAAGTGGAAAATTTTTGATGTTGAGAGTAAACTGTTACCAAATCCCACCACGCTCGAAACAGGACATCCATGAAACGACTCACAGTTTATCTCATAGTTTTCACTCTCATCCTGTTGCTGGCAGCTTGCAAAAGCGAGACGCCGGCAGCAACTCCCAGCTCCACAGTCGTTCCGGCCACCTCGACGCCCGTTATCTCGACGCCCGTTGTCTCGACGACTCCCCCGCCCGCAGCCACAACGCTCCCCACAGCAACGCCCCTGGCACCCGCACAACAAGCGTTATTGGAAGAGCGGGACATGGCTGCTCATGAGATGTTCGCCACCCTGGAACAGGCCAAGGCCCAGGATTTTCCCGAGGAGCAAACCGGGAAGATTATCCGCACCTATGTGGCGACCATCGAGGCCATCGAGGCCAGGCTTGACGAGGAAAACGTTCCTTTTGCGCCCCTGGCGCTGCCTCCCACCCCGCCGGTAAAAGCCGAAAAGAAAATCTTTGATATCGGCATGGTCACTGAAGACGGCGTTCATCTCAAGGGGACGTACTACCAGCCCGCGGCAGTGAATGCGCCGGGCGTGGCGCTGCTGCACATGCTGGGACGCAAACGGGGAGATTGGGACGCATTCGCCCGGCAATTGCAGGACGCGGGCTACGGCGTCATCACCATCGACCTGCGCGGGCATGGCGAGAGCGGTGGCCGGCGAGATTGGGCCAAGATGCCTCTGGACGCGGCCATCGCCACAAAATTCATTCGATCGCGTGAAGAGATCGACCCCGACCGCATCGTGCTCATGGGCGCGTCCATCGGCGCGAACATCGCCATCAATGCTGCGGCGCAGGACCCGGACATCGCGGGCGTGGCGCTGCTGAGTCCGGGCCTGGACTATCGCGGGGTAAAAACAGAAGAGGCGGTGAAACAGTACGGCGCCCGTCCCCTGTTCATCGCCGCCAGCAGCGAGGATGACTACGCGGCCCAAAGCGCCCGCAAGCTAGACAGCCTGGCCCAAGGACCGCATCAGCTCCTCATCCTCGATAATCAGGGGCACGGCACGCAAATGCTGGGCAAAGACAACGGTCTGGAAAAGGCCATCCTGCAATGGCTGGCGGAGGTGACTGCAAAATGATCCGCCGACGCACGGGCTTCCAGCGCTTCATCATGGCCTGGGTATTTTTGCTTCCCGTCATCCTTTTGGCCGCCTGCGGCCGGACC
>WGCR01000632.1 GCA_015493675.1 Anaerolineae bacterium | reverse complement strand
GCGTGTGGGCGATAGGCACGATGATCAGGCTGGCCCGCAGGTTGAGGGGCGGGCGGTTGAGTGCCACGATGTAGCCGAAGCCCAGGGTGACGGCGCTGGTTCCCAACGGCAGCATGAACAGCGGGTCCAGCAGCCGGGCCAGGGAGAAGCGACGTCGGGCGGGTTCAGCCAGCAGGTAAGCCGCGGGTAGGGCAATGATCACCGAAAAAAGGATGGTGACCGTGGCGAAGGCCAACGAGTTGCGCACCGCCTCGATGGGGGTGACGAAGAAGATGGAGTTGGTTCGGTTGACGAACAGCGCCTGATAGAAATCGAGACTGACGCCTCCGCCCAGGGTGAAGGATTGGATCACCAGGGCGATGAGGGGCGAGATCAGGAAAGCGCCCAGCAGCGCAAAGACCCCAACCACCAGCGCTTTCTCGCCCGGGGTGCGGGGCGGGCGCTGCGTGCGGCCCGCGGCCTGAAACTCCTGCGGAACGGTCATTTTTTGCTGCAAACGCGTGTAAACCACCATCATGGTCAGCGTAAAAAGCATCTGCACGATGGAAAGGGCCGCGGCCACGGGCAGGTTGAACAGCCGCACCGCAGTGCGATAGATCTCCACCTCGATGGTGGCGAAGCCAGGCCCGCCCAGAATCAGAATCACGCCGAAGGAGGTGAAGTTGAAGAGATAGACGATGAGGCTGGCGGCCAGGATGGCTGGAGCCAGCAGGGGCAGGGTGATGTAGCGCAATCGTTGCGCCGGGCCTGCGCCCAGCATGGCCGCGGCCGCTTCCTGCCTGGGATCGAGATTGGCCCAGAAGCCGCCCACCATGCGGATGATCACCGATGCGTTGTAAAAGACATGGGCCAGGAGAATAATCCAAAGGGTGTGGATGAGCAGGATGGGCGGGTCTGAACGATGCAATATCCCCATGAGCGCCTGGTTGAGCAGCCCCCGCGGCCCGATGAGAGCGATGAAGGCGGTAGCCACCACCACTGTGGGCATGACAAAGGGCAGTGTCACCAGCGCCCGCAGCAGCTTCTTGCCCGGGAACTGGAAGCGGGCGAAGATGTAGGCCGCGGGCAGGCCCAGGGCCAGCGCTCCCAGCGTGCTCAGCGCCGCCTGCCACAGCGTAAACCAGATCACCCGCAGGTAGTAGGGCTTCTCCCACAGCGCCCGCAGACTGGCCGCGTCGAAACTTCCTTCCGGGAAGAAACTGATCTTGAAAATCGTGAGGATGGGATAGACGAAGAACAGTCCCAAAAAGAGGATGGGAATCGCGGCCAACAGCCAGCGTTTGGCGGGAGTAAGTTTCATCTTATCGCCACTGATTCAGCCAGCGCATCTGTCCCACCCAATCCTCGCTCTCCGTTTCGCTCAGCGCCCGATCCAGCGCCGCGATGAGAGCGGAAAGCGTCCAGCTTTTTTGCGCGGCCAGCAGGATGCCATGATGACGGGGATACTTTTTGGCCAAAAACATGAAATCGCGGATGTTGAAGGTGAAAATGCAGCGCCCGTGAGCTGTGGCGCTCAATAATTGCATTTCATCACTGGCGTCCCGCGCAATCCAATCTGTTGGCGTGCGGGTGACGTCATGCCCGCGGGCCAGCAGCGCCCGGTGCAATGAACGACTGGAACTGTCCGCGTCCAGATGCAGCTTAACCTGAGACATGCGCCTCTTCCAGCCGCTGTTTCGTAAACAGGACGCGGACGAACGCAGATGAACGCGGATAATTCATAAAAATCTGTGACCGAAGGCCGTGTAAATCCATGTCCGCAAATAGAACGCAGATGACGCAGAAAAAACTGATCTACGCAGATAAAAACAGATAAAATCAAAATAATCTGCGAGAATCTGCGGACATCGGATGTGTCTGCGTTCCATTTTCATTCCTTATCGGCGTGCAGCCGCTCATGGCGTCTGTTCCAGCTCGATGAGGAGGTCAATCTCCGCCTGATGCGCCTGATAAAATGCCAGCGCGTCCTGCACCTGGGCCAGGGACAGGTCATACTCCTGCGCAAGTTCCTGCACAGAAAGTCCCCAGCTTTGCGAAGCAATAACCAGCGCGGCGACACGCACGCCGGTTCCTCGCACCACCGGCGCGGGCGTTCCCGCGGCGCCGCGGCGATAGGTGATGTGCGGGTAACGAGGATCATCCTGGGAAGCGTTCAGCATTCCCACTTTTTCGGCCACTGCCCACATGACGAATTGATTGAGCGATACGCCCTGGGCCGCGGCCCATTTTTCCGATTCCTGTTTGAGTTGGGTGGGAAGATTGAGGGGGTAACGGGCCATAGTAAAAACTCCTGCGCCATAAACAGATTTTTGGGGTGGACAAATAATCTCACTGCTCACTATAGCACATCATATAAAACATCGCATAAGATGTCAAGATGGATGAGCCGTGGCCCGGATGACATCGCCACGATGGAAGAGGGCGGCGCTGAGGCCAAAAAGCCAGCCCAGAGCCTGGGTCGTCCGGCTCTTTTTCCAGCCGAAACGGTATTGCAAGCCGCCGGCCAGGCCATGGGGATTGGGGATGTGCTGCACCCGATCGACGTGAAACCCCGCCCGTTCCAGGATCAGGCGCAGGCTGGCGGGCGTGAAATGGACGCGGTGCCGGGGCAGATCCCAGTGATACCAATACTCGCCCAGGAGCCTGGCGCCCCACCCCGCCCGGTTGGGAACCTCCACCAGCAGCAGGCCGCTAGGGCCCAGGGCCGGGCGCAGCTTTTGCAGCGCGGCCACAGGGTTGCTTAGATGTTCCAGGCTGTGCCACAGGGTGATGGCGTCATAGGCATCGGCGGGCAGGGTGACGTCTTCCGCCGCGGTCTGCTGCACGGTCACGCCCTGCTGCCGGGCCAAGGCCGCGGCGCGGGCGTCCGGCTCGATGCCATCCACCCGCCAGCCCAGGCGGATGAGGCTGGCCCCATACGCGCCGCTGCCGCAGCCTACATCCAGCAGATGGCCCGGGGGCGGCGGGGGCGGCTGCCAGGTC
>WGCR01000631.1 GCA_015493675.1 Anaerolineae bacterium | reverse complement strand
GTGTTGACGAACATCACTGTTAGCCCGTAAAATGGGGACTATGCTCCACGCTCATCTCGATAAATTCCACACCTTGCTGGTCTCGCCCGACCCCAGACAGCAGCGCCGGGCTATTTTGTTGCTGCTGTTGGCCGGGGGATTGGCCGCGGGCCTGGCCATCGGCGTGCTGGGGCCCTTGATCACGCTGGGGCTCACAATGGCGACCATCGGCGGCATCATTGTGCTGCGCAGTCCGCTGTGGGGGCTGGTGGGCGTGATCCTCATCGCTACACTGCTGCCCTTCGCCACTCTGCCCTTCAAAATCGTCTTCACGCCCAGCTTTCTGGATCTGGCGCTGCTGGCGACCTTCGGCGTCTGGGCCCTGCGCTACGCCCTGGCCCGAGAAACCCAATTCGAGTTCTCGGGCCTGGGAGGAATGGTGCTGTTATTCTTGTTTCTGTCGGCATTCAGCTTCGCGCTGGGCCTGCAATACGCCCGCCCCACCTCCAATAACCTGCGCCAGTTCATGGAGATGATCCTCAGCATCACCCTGTTTTTCGTGGTCATCAATGTGGTGCGAGATGAAGACTCACTGTTTTTGCTGGTCCGGGCGCTGATGATCGGCGGCGCCGGGGCCGCATTTTTTGGCATCCTGTTTTATGTCATTCCCCGCGAGGCGACCGTTTGGGTGCTGGATCATCTGGCCCGATTCGGCTATCCCGGCGGCTATGGGGCGCTGCGCTTTGTGGAAGATAACCCCAACGACGTCATGCGGGCCATCGGCACCAGCATCGATCCCAATGTCTTCGGCGGTCTGCTGATCATGGTGGGTGTGATCACGCTGCCGCAGCTCGCCAGCAAAGAACCGCTTTTCTCCCGCAAATGGGTGGCGGTCATGGTGGCGCTGGATATCACAGCCCTGTTTCTCACCATCTCCCGCGGCTCGCTGGTGGGATTTATCATCGGACTCGTGGCCATCGGGCTGATGCGGTATCGCAAACTGCTGCTGTGGGGAGCGCTGGGCGGCCTGCTGCTGGGCGTGCTCTTCCTGTTCTTACCTTTCGCCCAATCTTACATCCAGCACTTCATCGCCGGCGTCACCTTGCAGGACCGGGCCACGCTGATGCGGCTGGGCGAATACAAGGACGCTATCACCCTCATCAGCCGCCACCCCGTTTTTGGCGTGGGGTTTACCGGCACGCCCGAAATCGATCTCTACATCGGCGTCTCCTCCCTTTATCTACTCATGGCCGAGGAAATGGGTCTGGTAGGCGTGGCGGTTTTCCTCATTACCATGCTGATGTTCATCAACATCCTCATCAACGGCCTGCGCCACAGCCACCAGGATGCAAAACTCGAAGCGCTGATGCTGGGGATTCTGGGCGCGATCGTGGGTTTGCTGGCCGCGGGCGTGCTCGACCATTATCTCTTCAATCTCACTTATCCCCACATGACAGCGTTGCTATGGATTGTGGTGGGCATGGGCGTCAGCGCCTCGTTATACGCCCGGCATTTCATGGATAAACAAACGTCTCTCTCAAACACAAATGCGTCGAACGTCCCCAACGCATTCTGATCCCATCTTTTTTCTCTGGAGCAAGGACCAATGACACCAAAACCGTTTTCCATTGAGCACAAACAACTGAAACGCTGCGATCTGTTCACGCCCCATGGCCGCATTGACAGCAGCACAGCGCCACAACTGGAAGAAGCGCTGAAGTCGGTCATGAAAGAAGGCCGCTACAAATTCGTCATCAATCTCTCCGACGTGGATTTTCTCAGCTCCGCGGCGCTGCGGGTTCTGATCTCCACCACCAAAGAATGCCGAAAATTCAGACGAGGCGATGTTTATCTGGCGGAGCTGCCCGACAAACTGAAGGAAGTCTTCGATCTGGCCGGGCTGGACGAACTTTTCCGATTCTTCGAGACAGAAGCTGAAGCAGTGGGAAGTTTCTAGGCAACCGTCTAAAAATTACTTCCTTTTTCAGTTGTGGCGCTGGCCGAGTGAACTCGGGCGCTTTAGGCGCAGGTTCCAGCCCTGATTTCAATCGGCGGCTTTGGCGATGGAAAACATCCGAGAGTTATCCCTCTTCGCCGGGCCCGAGGCGGCTGCCCGGGCGCTGGATTTCGTCGCGGACATCTGTCGCCAATGGCGCATCGACGCCAACGCCTGTTTCGATATTCAACTCGCGGTGGATGAAGCTGTCAGTAACGTTGTAGCGCACAGCTATGGCTCACACAGCGGGCCCATCACGCTACGCGTGCAACAAGACGGGCGAGATGTCATCATCGAACTGGTGGATGAAGGAATGCCCTTCGATCCCGCGGCGGCGCCCGATCCTGACCTGACAGGCTCGCTGGAAGAACGACGAATCGGCGGGCTGGGCATCTATTTCATGCGCAAAATGATGGATGAGCTCAGCTATCAGCGAGACGACCGGCGCAATGTGCTGAGGATGATCAAAAAGAACGCACTGCCGGAGTCCCCGCCTGAAACGCTGGCAATCCTGCTGACAGCCAGTCAGGCTTTGGCCCGCACCGACCTGGACGAGCCCGCCATTCTGGATATCCTGCAGGCCCAGGCCCGACGTCTTCTGCCTCCCGCCCGCATTCATATCCTGCTCTTTCATCAGCAGCAGGCGCAGCTTTTCGCCTGGGATGAAACAGGAAACGCCCTGCCCCCGGCCTGGTACGATTCGCCCGCCGCACACAGCATCATGGGGTGGCTGCAAGAAACCCGGCAGGCCCTGCTGGTAAAGGATTTCGAACAGGAATGGG
>WGCR01000630.1 GCA_015493675.1 Anaerolineae bacterium | reverse complement strand
CAGCAGGCGGGCATGTGGACTGCTGTAACCCTGACGGGGGCGTCGAGTCGGGCGGACGCGAAGCGTCTGCAACCCCCGCCCGATCTCATCGTAGAGAATTTAGGCGAGCTGGCGGCGATGATGGGGTAAATAAAGCGCTGGACGGCTCGGAATTATTCGAAGGTTGCTTCGTAAATAGAACGCAGATGACGCAGAAAAAGCCGATCTACGCAGATAAAAACAGATAAAATCAGGATAATCTGCGAGAATCTGTGGGCATCAGATGTGTCTGCGTTCTATTTTCATTCCTTATCGGCGTGTAGCCGCTCATGACGACTGTTCCCGGCTCTTTACCAAAACCTTCCATTGTCCGCGCTGCACCTTCTTGCCATCCTGATTCAGGATATCCATCTTGAACCAGACATAGCCGCCGTTCAGCCGTTTCACCTCTTTTTTATTGGCGATGGTGGCGCGGAGATGAATCGTGTCGCCAATGCGGACGAATTGTCGGAACCCCCACTCCAGTCCCATGAAAGCCATGACTGTATCTTCCATAAAGCCCAGGCGCACAGCCAGGCCCGAGGCGATGGACAGCACCAGCAGGCCATGGGCGATACGCTCGCCTGCAAGCTGCTCTTTGGCGTATTCTGCATTGGTGTGGATCAGATTCCAGTCGCCCGACAGCATGGCAAATTGCACCACATCCGTCTCTGTGATGGTGCGGCCGACGCTCTCAATGCTGTCGCCGATCTGGAAATCTTCGAAATAAAGGCCCGTGGGCGGGGTTAATTTCCTCATCAAAAAAGCTCCTTTGGATATAAAATGGGGATTATCTGTGATTGTACTGTCTGCCCGCTACTCTGTCAAAACGACTGTCATTTCCATTCCCTACGATTTGCACTATAATTCAAACATAACGATCTCCTTTCCCCTCTCTCAGGAGCGTCAATCATGTCCGATGTTGCAAAAGTGATCGAACTGGTCGGAAAATCCGACAAAAGCTGGGAAGATGCGGCGGCCAATGCCGTCAAAGCCGCCTCCCGCACCCTGCACAACATCACCGGCGTCGAAGTCATGAATATGACCGCCAAGGTCAAAGACGGCAAGATCGTCGAATATAAGACAACGGTCAAAATTGCTTTTGCTGTCGCGTCGTAAATGAAATGAGGCCCGGTCAATGCCGGGCCTCATCCTTTCTTAGCAGCGCACTTCCTGTACAACCGGTACAACCACCGGGTTGCGACGGGTTGTTTGATAGAAGTAACGGTTCAGGGATTCCTGGATGCTGACAAGCATGGCCTGTTGCTTCTTATGTTTGTTCTTTTTGTAAGTCTTTTCCAACGTTTCTTGTGCGCCTTTGAGCACGGTATCTGTCTGGTCGATGTAGATAACGCCCTGGGTCACAATCTGGGGCTTTCCAGCCAGCTCCTGAGCGCCTTTTTTCAGGGGGATGATCGCGACGACAAAGCCGCCTTTGGCCAGTGCATCGCGTTCGTGCAGCACTTTTGGCCCCACATCGCCCACGCCGCTGCCATCCACAAAGATGTAACCGCCCGGGGTGTGGTCCACCACCCGGCAGCCTTCCGGCGTGATCTCCAGCACATCGCCATTCTTGATTTTGGTGATGCGGTCTCCGGGAATGCCCATGGTTTCGGCCAGTTTGGCATGTAAATGCAGATGGCGCAGTTCACCGTGTACGGGGATGAAGAACTTGGGATGCACCAGCGAGAGCAGCAGTTTCATCTCCTCCTGGCTGGCGTGGCCCGACACATGCACATGCGCCAACGGCGGATAAATGACTTCGGCCCCTTTGGAGACCAGTTGATTGATCATTTTCGCCACTTCCTCCTCATTGCCGGGGATGGGGGAGGAGGAAATCACCACGGTGTCCTCTTTGCGCAGCATGATGTCGCGGTGTCGGTCAGTGGCGATGCGAGCCAACGCCGCTTCCGGCTGGCCCTGACTGCCGGTGATCATGATAGTCACCTGTTTGGGAGGCAGTTTTTTGGCGGTGTCCAGCCGCACATAGACGCCCTTGGGCACTTTGATGTACCCCAGTTTGCGGGCGGTCTCGAAGTTCTGAATCATGGAACGCCCGGCGATGGCGATTTTGCGGCCATGCCGATGGGAGATGTCGATGATCATCTGCAAGCGGTTGAGCTGGGAAGCGAAGGAGGCGACCAGCACCCGGCCCGGTGCGTCCCGCATGATCTGATCAAAAACCGGCTCCAGGGTCTTTTCCGAAGGCGTGAATCCCGCCCGCTCCGCGCCGGTGGAATCTGCGAACAGGGCCAGTACGCCGGGCTCGGCCAGCGCCGCCAGCCGTGACAGATCGGGCCCTTCGCCGCTGGGCGGGGTGAGATCGATCTTGAAATCGCCGCTGTGGATGAGACGCCCTACGGGCGTATCGATGGCCAGCGCCATGCTATCGGGAATGGAGTGGCTGAGAAAGACGCTGTGTACGTCAAACGGCCCGAGCCGCACCACATCGCCCGGTTCGATTTCATGTAGATCGGGCTTGTAGTTTTTGCCGAAGTACTCCTTGAGCTTGCGCTCCACCAGGGCCAGAACCAGCTTGGTGGAATAGATAGGCGCCTGGATTTCTTCAAGCAGGAAGGGCAGGGCGCCGGTGTGGTCTTCGTGACCGTGAGTAATGACGATGCCGCGCACCCAGTCCTTTTTGTCACGCAGATATTCGAAGTTGGGGATGACCAGGTCGACCCCCAGCATATCCTGCTCGGGGAACATGACGCCGGCGTCGACGATGAGGATGTTCTTCCCGTATTCGAAGACGTTCATATTGCGGCCGATTTCGCCCAGGCCGCCCAGGGGGATGAATTTTAGTGTATTTTTTGCCATTTTCGTTTATTTTGTGATTTGTGTGAGTCGATTGTGATAGGACGCCATGCGGACGATAGACGATGGACGGGGGACGACGAATAACATCGTCTTCGGCCTATCGTCCATCGTCATCTTGTAAACAGCGCCACGGTAGTAAAATAATAAGTCTGGGGAGCAGTGTCGATGGGGGTGGCCTCGACGAAACGGTAGTTGGCCGCCCGCAGTTGTTCCATATCCCGCGCCAGGGTGGCGGGATTGTGAGCGATATAGACCAGTCGCCGCGCGCCCAATCGGGCCAGATTCGGGGCAATGCGATGCCCCAGGCCCTCATCGGGCGGCGTGACGACAGCCAGTTGGATGGGGTCTTGCAGCTTGCGCAACACCCTGGGGGGCGGGCCTTCGTGCAACGCCACATTATCCAGATGGTTGCAACTGAAGGCGGCGTTCTCCATGGCGTAGGGATTTTCCTCGACACCGATGACCATGCTCACGGTGTCGGCCAATCCCAGGGTGATGAGCCCGTGGCCGCTGTACACATCCATCAGCGCCTGTCCTGGCCCCGCCCGCAGATAGGTCTTCACTTGCTCGATGAGCAGCTCTGTGGCCGGGATGTTGAAGGGGCGGCGGGCGCCGGGGCCCAGCCGATAAGTATGTCCGGCAATGGTCTCGAAATACCAGGGATCGCCCACCAGGGGCTGGATGCGTCCGTCACTTTTTTCCAACACGATGGAGACGGGAAAATCGACCTCGATGGCGGGCGCTTCATCGCCGCGAGTGCGCAGCGCCACCAATTTCTCGCCCGTGCTCAGGCTCACGGTCAGGTCCACGCTGCGCAGACCATCCCACGCCACATTGAAGTCCTGGAACAGCGCTTCCAGGTCGGGATGAAGCACGGGGCAGGCGTCGATGGGCTGGACATCATAGCCGCCCGGCTGGCGCAGGCCCAGGGTTTCGCCCGCACTGTAAAACACCATCCGGGTGCGATAGCGCCAGGCTTCGCCCGCGCTTCGAGTCTTGCGCACCAGCGGCTTCTTCACCCCGCCCAGCCGCTGTAACTGGTCGCGCAGGATGCGGGCCTTGTAATCAAGTTGGGTCGGACGCGCCACGTGTTGCCACTGGCAGCCGCCGCAGCCGTCAGGCCCGAACCAGGGGCAGACAGGCGTCGTTCGGCTGGGGCTGGGTTCGATGACATCCAGCAATTGAGCCCGGGCCCAACGCTTGTGAGATTCCGTTATCTGCACCCGCACCCGCTCGCCCGGCAGCGCATAGGCGACGAAGATCGTTCGATTATCGTATTTGCCCAGGGCTTTGCCGCCATGGGCGACGCCTGTCAATTTCAGTTCGATGATGTCTTTCATGATAAGATGTTCGATGCGTGCAGGGCGCTTTCGATGTTCGTCGCAAGGTGACATACAGGCTCAAACAGCTCGCGCCGCAGCGAGTTTTACTTTGATAGCATCAATTTGTCACCAATTGGCCCTGTCAGGAGTGATACTATGGTCATTATACACCAGATAGGGGCATTTGACCATTATGTCACAGCGTCAAAACAGACCAGAACTAATTTCTATGAAAATTTTGATAAAAATTGACAAGGGCTTTCGGGCGTGCTAGAATAGCTCACTCCAATTCCGTCCCTTTCCCCCGAGGCTCACCTGTGCACCCTGTTCGACAAAAGATACTGGATTATCTAAAACGATACGGACAGGCCACTGTCACCGAACTGGCGGATCATCTGGAAATGGCTCCCGTTTCCGTTCGCCACCACCTTGATTTGCTCATCGGCGATAATCTGGTGGAGACTTCGCGCGTTCGCAGGCGGGCTGGAGCCGGACGTCCCACGCGTCTGTATGCGCTCACCGATCAGGCTGATTCGCTTTTTCCGAACAATTATCAGCAACTGGCCCGCGAGAGTCTGGATATCCTCAAGCGCACCTTGTCGCCCGAGCAGTTTATCGAGGTGATGACCGAGTTGGCCAACAAGACGGCAGATCGGGCGCCGCAGCAATTGGAGGCGCTTCCGCCGGCAGAGCGTTTACAGACAGCCATACAGTTTTTGAACGATGAGGGATATATGGCATTCTGTGAATGCGAACAGGATGAGATTCTGCTGCACACCTGCCATTGCCCTTACAAGGATCTGGTCAGCGATCATCCCGAAATCTGCCAGATTGATCACGTTTTGATTCGACGGCTGACGGGCATGACGCCGTTGCGCGTTTCGCACATGACCCGCGGCGGCGTGCGCTGCACTTACAAGCTGATTGCTTTAGACCCGTTGCCCCAATCCGTTTCTCCAGCCAAAATTCCCGCCAATGTCTGAGAACGCTTCTGTCACGTCCTCCTCTTCATCGCCCATCATCGATCAATTCGGTCGGCGGCTCACCTATCTGCGCGTCTCTCTAACCGATGTCTGCAATCTGCGTTGCGTTTATTGCATGCCCGAGGATATGACCTTTCGCCCGCGGCGGGAGTTGATGTCGGATGCGGAAATCATCACCATCGTGCAGATGATGGCGGAATTGGGCGTCAACAAAATCCGGCTGACCGGCGGCGAGCCGACGGTGCGGCCCAATGTGGTGGAGATCGTGCGTCAGAT
>WGCR01000629.1 GCA_015493675.1 Anaerolineae bacterium | reverse complement strand
GTGAACGCGTAGCGTTTGGGCGATTTTTGTGCACCCGCCGGAATGGTGATTTCGTATTCCTGCTGACCGGGCATGTAGAGGGCCGTTTTTCGTCTCGCCACGCGCGAGAGTTTCGTGGGCGTCAGGTTCGCCTGGACTTGCCGGGCCAGATCATCGGGCAACGACTCGATATCGACGCTGCCTTCCAGCGTGACGCCCATGCCGCCGGTCGTGCGCATAAAAAGTTGCGTGGGATGTTTTTCGTTCTCTTTCATAAGTGAATACCTACCAGTCTCCAGGCTCGCCGGGTCATCATCATCTCGAAACTGCCCTGGCCAAACATATCCCAGGCGGTTTGGACAGTCATATCGGCCCAATCGGCGAAGGTGGCCATGGGGTTGTTCAGTTTTTGCATGGCCTGATACCAAATCTGACCGGCTTTCTCCCAGGAATAGCCGCCCAGATATTGGGCCATGAGATAAAACGCATGATTGGGGATGCCCGAGTTGATGTGGACGCCGCCATAATCCGAGGATGTGTTGACGTAAAGATCCATGTGGAAGGGCTGCGGGTCTTTGCCGAGGATGTCATCGCTATAAGCCAGTCCGGGCGCTTTGAGCGAGCGCAGCGCCTCGCCCTCCACCTCCGGCCCGAAGATATCCTCGCCCACCAGCCAATTGGCCTCAGAGACCGTCTGCTTGTTGGCGTACTGGACGGTCATCACGCCAAAGACGTCGGCGAAGCTCTCGTTCAGCGCGCCCGATTGGTCTTTGTACATGAGCCCGCCCGAATACTGCACCACCCCGTGGCTCAGCTCGTGGCCGATGACCGAGAGATCGGTGAACGACTTGAACAGCATCCCATCGCCATCGCCAAAAACCATCTGCGATCCGTTCCAGAATGCGTTGTTGAACTTGCGGCGGTGGTGAACGGTGGAGATGATGGTCATCCCCTGGCCGTCGATGGAGTTGCGCTTGAACGCGTTCAGATAAAAATCAAAGACCTTGCCTGTCAGATCATAGACTTTGTTGACGGTCTTGTCCCGGCTGGGAGGATCGCCCTCAGCCCGCACCAATTCGCCCGGAAGCCCCACTCTGCGCCCGCCGTTGTAGACTTCGCGCGTGACGACAGGAGTTGTTGGGCCGGAAATCGTGGGCGCGCTCAGAAAAGCCTTTTCGGGAGCGGCGGCTTCGCGCTGGACGCGGGTTTTATCCGCCAGTTTCTCGGTGCGCTCCGCCATCTTTTTCATTTTCTCGTCTCCTCTCATCTTGATAGAATCCAGGATGTGCGGAGGCAAGATGCAATGGATGGGATTTGGATGTTCGCGTATCATGATGACCTCCTGAATACGAACATGAGTGGGCCAGCGTTTTTCAGCGGCGAGGAGCGGCTTTGAAAATGCGTTTGAGGATGGCGGTCCGCTGTTGGGGCGTAGCCCATCGAGGTTGGGCGTAATCGTAAAGCGCGCCGGTGAGGATTTTTGTGTGACTGAGTCTGCCGTTGTAGATGGCGTGTCGCAGATACAATTCGTCCCGCGTGGGCCCGGCTGTGCTGGTGGGCGTAACGGCAGGCGTCGCCGTCCCCCTGGGCTGTGGAAGCTGGAACGGTGTTTTCTACTGGCGATGTGGGAACACATGCCGCCAGCAAAAAGATGGTGAGGATGAAAGAGAAACCCGTGATTTGTTCACAGCCGCGCTTTTTGGAGAGCGTATGAGCTGGAAAAGCGCACTTCTACTCTTCTATTGTACGACGTTTTGTCAAAAAAATGAAGAGGCGAAAATTGGCTCGCCCCACGAATTTTCTGCGATTGCCCTTTCTATCCGCCAATGTAGACCCGCGTGGCCCGCGGCAGCAGGCTGGTGGTCACCTCATAATTGATTGTCTGGGCGCAGGTCGCCACTTCTTCGGCGGAGATGCGATCTTCTCCCTGTCGCCCGATGAGCACAGCCTCGTCCTCCTCCTGCACCCCGTCGACGTCCGTCACATCCACCATGATGTTATCCATGCACACCCGGCCGATGATGCGCGCTCGCCGCCCCCGAATCAGCACCTGTCCCCGGTTGGAAAGCAGCCGATGCACGCCGTCGCCATAGCCGATGGGGAGCAGGGCGACGCGGGTGCGCTTTTGGGCGATGAAGATGCGACCATAGCTGACGCTGGCTCCGGGCGGCAACGTGCGCACCCGGCCAACGTGGCTGACCAGGGTGAGAGCCGGGCGTAACGCCACGTCGGCGCTGACTTCGGCCGAGGGATAGAGGCCATAGATGGCGATGCCAGGTCTGGCCGCATCCAGATGCGTTTCGGGCATATCCAGGATGGCCGCGCTGTTGGCCACATGCAGGTAGGGGATTTCGAATTTGTCTCGGGCCAGAAAGGCCGCGTAGCGGAACATGGCAAACTGCTTGCGGGCAAAGGTCTTGTCCGCTTCATCTGCAGTGGCAAAATGCGTCCATAATCCCTCCAGCGCCAGTTGGGGATAGTGCGTCAGGCGCTCAAGAAAGGAAAGCAACTCATCGGGAAGCCGCCCGAAGCGCCCCATGCCTGTATCCACCTTCACATGCACCTGCGCCTGGACGCCTGCATCCCGGGCCTGCTCAGCCAACGCCCGGACAAAGGCCTCGTCGTTCACGGTCATGGTCAGATCGTGGGCAATGGCCGCCTCTGTCTCGGCGGGGGTGTGATAGCCCATGACCAGGATGGGGGCGGTGACGCCCGCCCGCCGTAGCGCGACTCCCTCGGCGATGCGGGCCACGGCCAGGCGCGTAGCGCCTGCAGACAGGGCTGTGCGGGCCACGGGAACAATGCCATGACCGTAGGCGTTGGCCTTGACCACGGCCCAGAGTTCTGTGCCGGACCCCACGCGTTGCTTCAGCGCTGCTACGTTATGCGCAATGGCGTCGAGGTCGATGAGGGCGTAGTTGGTAAGTTTTATCTGCTTTGACATGGGCGTTCGAAAATGGCGGTGAATTGGAATATCTGAAAATACGTTGAAATGAAGAAATCTATTTCAGTCGATTTGATTTTGGGCTTTTAGTCCCAGGCGGGAGCAGGGGGACAGCGACGTCACTTCCGGTTCTCTGGTCTACTGCATTCCCGGCTTCCAGTCATGCAACTTTTTGCACCTCCGTAACGTCTTAGAGGATAATGACGGCTTCAATTCTTTCAAGGAGAGACAAGCAATGCGACATAAGCGACAAATACTGATTTTTCTCACCCTGGCTCTGCTGATGCTGGCCGCTTTGGGATGCTCCAATTTGGGCTATGAGAATGGCGTCGTCACAGCGGATGTGACTTTGAGCGCGGATTCGTTGAATAAGATTATCGATAATATCGGCGTCGAAGGTGACAACTTCGTGGGCAAGATCGAACAAGTCGAGTTGATTGAACCCAATATCATGCGTATCACCGGCGATTTCAAACTATTGGGAAATGAGAAGAAAGGCAGCATTGATTTTGCCATCACCACTGGCAAGGATGGCGTCAATGTAGATGCCGTGCAATCGACCATTCCCGGCGTCGATGGCAATACGCCGGCCGTTAAAACTTTCAGCAATGCGTTGAGCAATGCCTTGAGCGCATTCGCCACGAAAAACAACGATGGCAAGGGCGGCATTACCGCCATCAAGGTGAAGAATGGTGAGCTTATCTTCACCTTGGGAGTGAAAGTGAAATAGATTCTTGCATGAAAGCCCCCGGACGCACCAACGCCTGGGGGCTTTGAGATGTAGGGGTTGGATTAGCCGCCCAGATAGGCTTTTTTAATTGGGTGTGTCCAAAATGAGTTGGGCGCTGTCGCAGTAATCAGCCGACTGAAGTCGGGCACCTCAGGCCTGCGGCCAATGGACGGTCTCTCGGAACGGTTGAATATTAGACGTTATCGGAAATAAGAAAGTTGTTTCTCACGTCTGGCATAATGCTGCCGCCGACAAAGCTCAATGATTAATGAACAATGATTAAAGGCTAAATCAGCGTAGTTTTCACTTTAATCATTACTCATTGATCATTGATTCGGACGTGATTGGGCGAAAGGTTAATAGCTCGCCTCGCCGCAGGTTATTTCCGATAATATCTAGTAACTATACACGTCCCCCTTCTTAGTACACGTCTAGAAATTAGTTCCCTTTTCGGAGGGTATTTTATGAGAGTTTCAACTGTCGAATGAGAACCGTTTGAACAAGGCGTCCAAGTGGCGAGAAGTTGCGAAAGCGGTAAAAAGGGGGTATTCTTGCCCATTCAACCCACAAGAATACGCAAGGAAAATCTCATGAGTCCATCTATTCATCAGTGTCAATGTACTGTCTGTCAGAGCGGCAGCGATGAGCATATCATAACGATTCATCACCAAATCAATGTCGTCATGAGTCGGATGAATGAGCAGCAGCGACGCTGGTATGCAGCAGTAGAAGCGAATCGACATGGTTATGGCTGCATCAAGCTTGTGCATCAGATCACAGGTCTATCAGAGAAGACGATTCGGCAAGGGCAACAGGAACTCTCCTTGGATTTGGAAGGACGGCCAGAAGATCGTGTTCGTTTGCCTGGAGCAGGACGTCCGCGCACCGAAAAAAAGAGCCCGAGATTGAAGAGAAACTGCTGACGCTGGTGGCGCCAGAGATGGCGGGTGAACCGCAAAGCGAAAAACGTTGGTTGCGGCAGAGTCTGACAAAGATTCAGGCAGGTTTGCAAACACAGGCGTCCATTACGTTGAGCAGGGAAACGATTCGACGACTTTTGCACAAGCATAAGATCCGCCCTCGGAGCAACGTCAAGCGATTACATCCGAAACCGCATCCTGACCGGGATGCACAATTTCAGTACATTCAAAGTCAGAAAGAGGCTTTTCAACGAGCCGGCTGGCCTGTGATTAGCGTGGACACCAAGAAGAAAGAATTGATCGGCTCCTTCTATCAACGAGGCCAACAATGGCGTCAAGATGCCGTAGCCGTGAACACGCATGATTTTCCCAGCTATGCTGAGGGCAGGGCTGTGCCTTATGGCATCTATGACATCCAGCGCAATCTTGGCTATGTCGCTGTGGGCCAATCCGCAGATACGCCTGAATTTGCCGTGGACGCTATCCTCTGGTGGTGGCAAGAGTTTGGTCAGGAACAATACCCGGACCCCCCGAACTACTTATCTTGGCGGATGGCGGTGGCAGCAATGGCTATCGTTCTCGCCGCTGGAAACAGCTCCTGCAAGAAAAAAAATCGTTGATGCCTTTGGCATCTCTGTCACCGTATGCCATTATCCGCCAGGCGCATCCAAATGGAACCCGATCGAGCATCGGCTCTTTTCTCAGATCAGTTGCACTTGGGCGGGTACGCCCTTGACCTCCTTCGAGATATTGTTAGATGGTGTCCGCAGGACGACGACGCAAACCGGCCTGCGAGTTGAAGCCACGCTGATAGAGAAAGCCTACGAAAAAGGCCTTTCTGTCTCTGACATAGAGATGGCTTTGTTAATGATCGAAAAACACGCTACTTGCCCTTCTTGGAACTACACGATCCGACCAAGGAAAAAGGGAGGTAATTTTTAGACGCTCACTTAGCGAAGCAAAAAACCACGAAGACACGAAGGCACGAAGGAGAAAATATAAGGTTTTCTTCGTGTCTTTGTGAAGCTTCGAGCCTTCGTGGCAGAACATTTTGCAGGATACCTGTATAGTCACAATATCTATTTCCATTTCGGACGCTGCGAAGCGCAACGAAACGATAATCATAAACTGTGCAGGAAGCCAACTCAGATGAATGCAGGAATGCTGATATGATAACGACGTGTACCACCGCACCTTCTTGGCGCCCTAATCAAGCCACTGGCTCTGCCAGTTGACTATGAAAAAGGCGAATCAATGTCCGCAAGTTTAGCATATAATGAAAGCTCTGTCACATTTCGTAAATTGGCAGATTAAAACTTTCTCATTTTTCTTTCAGGAGGCGTCGGGCTGTTGCCGCCAGCGCCCGCGCCCGCTGTGGCGCTTCGCCCACATAATCGCCTGCCTCCAGCAACGCCCGGATGCGTTGTGGGGAAAGCAGTGTGACGATGATGGGATCGGTGGCCAGCAAATCGGCCAGAGGGTTGGGCTTTCCCTGCTGCACCGCAGCCCAGGCCGTGAGGCTGTGTCCGCGGATGATTTCGTGCAACTGCTGACGGTCGCCGTCCGCCTTCATTGCCTCCATCATCAGTCGCTCTGTGGCTGCGAAGACGCCGTAGGCGTCGAGATTGCGCTGGATGGCTCCGGGCCATACGTTGATCTCCCCCGCGATACGCGTGGTGGCCTGCAGCAGTTCATCCAGGGCCAGAAATGCGTTGGGGATGATGATGCGGCGGTTGGCGGAGTCATCCAGAGTGCGTTCCAGCAAGTTGTGGGCGGCGTTGTGCCAGGCCGTGACGGGCAGCGTGGCCACATAGCGGGCCAGACTGTCGATTTTCTCGGCGGTGATGGGATTGCGTTTGAAGGGCATGGCCGAAGACCCCACCTGGCCCTGGCCGAAGGGTTCGGAGAGTTCGCCAAAGGCCGGGGATTGCAGGATGCGCAGATCGAAGGCGAAACGATAGAGGTTCTGGGCCAGGCCCGCCAGCGCGTTCAACAGCAGCCAATCCTGCTTGCGGGGGTAGGTCTGGGTGGTGACGGGGAACGCCTCCAGTCCCAGATCGGCCAGAGCGCGGCGTTCCAGCTCGCCCGCGCTGACGTCGGTCTCTTGCAGCAGTTGCTGATACGAGGCCATGGTTCCCGTCGCGCCCTTGAAGCCCTTGCCGCGCAGTTTCTCCCGCACCTGGCGCAATGCATCCCAATCCATCAGCATATCTTGCAGGGTTTGGGCGAAGCGATAGCCCAGAGTGGTGGGCTCGGCCGGCTGGATGTGGGTGTAGCCCATGACAGGCGTCTCCGCGTAACGCTCCGACAGCTCGGCGAAGCGCCCGATCAGCGTCTTCAGCCCGGCCAGAATCAGGTCCAGGGCTTCTTGCTGGCGCAGGATCTCGGCGTTATCCACCACATCCATGCTGGTCGCGCCCAGATGGATGACGCCGCCGCCTGTCGGGCATTGTTCGGCAAAGGCTTTGATCTCGGCCATGACGTCGTGGCGGGTGATCTGTTCGATCTCGAGGGAGCGGTCGGAATAAAGTGGTCCCCATTGTCAAGACCACGATTAGCACAAAATAAAGTGGGAAAGGGAAGAGAAGATGTGAGAGCTAGTAAGTTGAGTGGGAGTGAAAGAGACTGTTGGGAAATCGGGAGAGGGGGCGGGGAGAGGGAACGTCTCCCCGCTAC
>WGCR01000628.1 GCA_015493675.1 Anaerolineae bacterium | reverse complement strand
TCACCCCCACAGCGCCGCCACCGCCCACCGCCACGCCTACGCCGCCGCCGCCACCTACGCCCACGCCCACGCCGCCCCGCTAGATTCCAATCTCCCCGCCTGCTTTTTATGCAATCCTCTGCGCCCAACAACCTTTCTTTGATCATCACCAATAAAGGGATTCTATTTCTGAGCGCGCTCATCGCGTTGTGGTTGACAGACGCCCGCGCCATGACCGCGTTCCCCTGGCTGTTGACCGGTTATCTGGCGCTCTCCGTGATCATCCTGTTGGGCTTGCAGCGCTGGCCCAAACGCCAACGATGGTTTCTGTCCCTGACCTATCTGCTGGACATGGGACTTACACTCATTATCATCACCATTAGCGGCGGTCTCAGCTCCCCATTCTGGGCGATGATTATCTTAGAGGTGCTGCTACCGGCCTTCTATTTTCCCTGGCCGATGTTTATCTGGATTGGCGCTTTCCTCAGCGGACCGCTCTATGCGCTGACAGTAGGACTTCATGCTCAGACGCTGGTCTTTTTGCGCGATCCGCTCTTTCTCACCCGCTACGCCATCCTTTTTGTGGGAGCTATTGCCGGCGCATTGGCTGTTCAGCAATTGCTGGAAAGCCAGGAACGGGAGAAAAACCTGCGCACCTCCCTGGCCACGCGTGAAGCTGATCTTGCCACCCAGACCCAACAATTACAACGCACCGCCAGCGACCTGGGCGAACGAGTCTTGCAATTGCGGGCATTGCAGGAAGTCGCCCGCTCGTTGGCGGTCACTCTCAACCTGCGCGAGACCAATCGGGCGCTTATCCGCAGGCTGGCCACCATCACCGACGCCCGACATGTCGCCCTGGTGCTCCTGCAATCGGACGAACTGCGTTTACAGGGCTCCTGGCTGGACACAAAGGCCCAACCCCGTCGTCTCATTCCCATCGATCTGCAGTTCACCCCGCAGGATATCGAAAGTCTGAGCATGGGCGTTCTTGTTTTCAGCCCGGTCAGCGCTGAATTGGGCTTTCAACAGTTGCAAAAAATCTGGGATGTCAAATACTTTCTCTGTGTGCCTTTGATGCTGCGCGGCGAACCTTTTGGCGCGCTGTATCTGGGTGACAACCGTCGCGATTTTGTCAGCGAACAGGAGCGGCAGTTCCTGGAATCCTTCGCCTACTTCGCCTCCACCGCCATCGAAAACGCCCAGCTTTACCAGACTATCGCCGATAAAAACCAGGAGCTGGAAACCATTCTCTCCGGCATCGGTGACGGTGTGCTGGTGGTGGACGCCGATCTGCGGGTGATGCTGATGAATCCTGTCGCCACCAGCATCTTCAGCCTGGACGCCCCCCCTTCCAGCGGCATGCCCCTTCCCGGAATCATTCGCCAACACCCCATCTACGATCTGCTGGAAGAAATCCGCACGGCGCCTGACGACTCCAAGATGCAGGAGATTGAGCTGGCGCCCCTGGGCAGCGAAAAACTGCGCACCTATCAGGCGCTGGCTACGCCTCTCTTGGTGGGACAAACCCTGCAAGGCATCGCCACGGTGCTGCGCGACATCACCACCCAGAAAGAACTGGAGCGCATGAAATCGAATTTTCTTTCGGTGGTCTCTCACGAATTGCGCACGCCTCTGCATGCCATCAAAGGCTTTGTCAACATCATTCTCATGGGAAAAACCGGCCCGGTCAGCGAAATACAGCGCGACTTTTTGGAGACCGTGCAGGAACAGACCAACAATCTGCAACGCCTCATCGATGATCTGCTGGAATTTTCGCGGCTGGAATCAGGGCGCGTCACCTTGCGTTTACAGCCTGTCGATATCCCCGTAGTGATCGAGGCGGTCGTAGAAAAGCTATCCCTGGCAGCTCAATCCGCCAGCGTCGATCTCATCAACCATACGCCCGAAGAGCTCCCAACCATTCTTGCCGATCCCTGGCGACTGGAACAAGTCGTCACCAATCTGGTGGATAATGCCATCAAGTTCACGCCCGCCCAGGGCCGTGTCACCATTGACGCCGTCGATTTAGGGGACTTCATCCAGGTTTCCGTCATCGATACCGGTATTGGCGTGCCGGCCGAACAACAAGAGCGTATTTTCGACCGTTTTTATCAGGTGGATGGCGGGGCTAATCGCCAATACAAGGGCACCGGCCTGGGCCTGACCATCTGTCGCCACATCGTCGAACATCATCGCGGACGCATTTGGGCGGAGAGCGCACCGGGCAGTCAGGGTGCGGCCTTCCGCTTTACGATTTACAAACACCTGGAAGACAGCGATATCGCCACCCTCGACTTCACAACCCTGCCTCACCAACAACAGACATCCTGATGTCCATCCTGATCATTATTCCCGCTCACAATGAAGCCGAAAATCTGCCGCATGTGTTGCCGCATCTAAAGAAAGCCATTCCCGAAGCCGATATTCTGGTGGTGGATGATCATTCGAGCGATGAAACCGCCGCCGTTGCCTGTGCTCTGGGCGCCCATGTTGTGAGATTGCCCAACAATCTGGGCTATGGCGGCGCCGTACAGACTGGCTTTCGCTATGGTTCCGAATCTGGCTACGATTATGCCGTGATGATGGATGCTGACGGTCAGCACGATCCCGAATCGGTTCCGGCGTTGCTGGCGCCGGTGCTGGCAGGCGATTGCGACGTGGCGCTGGGCTCGCGTTTCAAGGGCAAAATGACCTATCACACATCTTTTGTCCGCAAGATGGGCATGAGGATGTTCGCTGCCATCACCCATGTCCTCACCGGACAGGAGATCACCGACGCCACCTCGGGCTTTCAGGCCATGAACCGGGATGTGATGCGGTTTTTCGCCGAGGAGAATTATCCCAGCGATTACCCCGATGCGGATACATTGATTATGCTGCATTTTGCCGGATTCCGCGTGCAGGAAATCCCTGTAGTCATGCACGAGCGCATTGCCGGAGAATCGATGCACGGCAATTCTCTGAGAAGCATTTATTATATTGCCAAGATGCTGCTTTCCATTTTCATGGTCTATTTGCGTTATCACACGCAGGCCGGGGTTTTACGCCCGCGTCTGTCCGGGGGCCAATCATGATGCGAGCGGCGCTTTCCATCGATCTGGAATCTTACTGGCACGCCGAGCTGCTGCGCACCCGCGTCCATCGGGCCTCGGCGGATGATCGGGTGGAGGCGGCCACCCGTCCACTGCTGACAATGCTGGCCCAACGCGGGATAAAGGCCACTTTTTTCGCCGTAGGCGAAGTCATCGAAGCGCATCCCGATTTAATCCGGGAGATCGTGGCCGCCGGGCATGAATTGGGCTGCCACACCACCACCCATCGCCCCCTGTGGGAGCTGGATGAATCCGCTTTCGAGGAGGAGATCGTTCGGTTTCAGCGCATTGTTGCGGATGTAGCGCCGGACGTGAAAC
>WGCR01000627.1 GCA_015493675.1 Anaerolineae bacterium | reverse complement strand
GTGCTGCTCAAGCGCCTCTCCGACGCCCAACGGGATGGCGATCAGATTCTTGCCATCATCCGGGCTACAGCTGTCAATCAGGATGGGCGCAGCAACGGCATCTCAGCGCCCAACGCCGCGGCCCAAACAACGGTCATCCGCACCGCTTTGGCCCGGGCTGGCGTATCGCCGGATGCGCTGGACTACATCGAGGCCCACGGCACCGGCACCCGTCTGGGCGACCCCATCGAAATGGAGGGATTGGCCGGAGCGCTGGCGGATCGGCCCATGGACGATCCCTGTTTCGTGGGGTCGATCAAGACCAACGTCGGGCACATGGAGTCGGCCGCGGGTGTGGCCGGGCTCATCAAGACGGTGCTGGCCCTGCAACATGAAACCATCCCGCCTCACATCCACTTTAGGCAGATCAACCCGTTGATTCCCATCGACGAGCTGCCCATTGAAATCCCCACTATGGCCATTCCCTGGCCGCGGGAATCGAATCGCACCCGCTACGCGGGCGTCAGCTCCTTTGGATTTGGCGGAACCAACGCCTTTGTGGTGCTGGAAGAAGCGCCCGAGCAGCTTGCTCCGACCAACGAAATCGACCGCACAGCCCACATCCTGACCCTCAGCGCCCAAACGCCCGCGGCCCTGGATGATTTACTCCAGCGTTATCAGAGCTGGATGGAAGCGCATCCCGCGGCCAATCTGGCCGATGTGGCCTACACCGCCAACACCGGCCGCCAGCCTTTCAGCCAGCGTCTGGCACTGGTGGCCGCAGATCGGGATGACCTGATGGCCCGGTTGCAGCAGGCCGCCGCGGGCGAGACCGGCGTCGGCATCCGTCGCGGGCAGGCCCGAAATGGACATACGCCCCCCGTCGCCTGGCTGTTCACCGGCCAGGGCGCCCAATATCCGGGCATGGCCCGCGAGCTTTACGAGACCCAGCCCACTTTCCGGGATGCTCTGGACCACTGCGCCCGGACGCTGGATGCTTATTTGGAGCAACCTCTGCTCTCGGTCATCTATCCCGAGGATGCTGATGTTCTGACCATCCACGACACCACCTACACCCAGCCCGCGCTGTTCGCCATCGAATACGCGCTGGCCCGGCTGTGGCAGAGCTGGGGACTGCACCCTGATTTCGTCATCGGGCACAGCGTGGGCGAGTACGTCGCCGCGGTCATCGCCGGGGTGATGAGCCTGGAGGATGGGCTCAAACTCATCGCTGCCCGCGGGCGGCTCATGGGCTCGCTGCCGCATGATGGCGGCATGGCCGCGGTGTTCAGCGACATCCGCACCGTGGCCGCGGCCATCGCTCCCTACATGCAGGATGTGTCCATCGCCGGCGTCAACGGGCCTAAATTGGTGGTCATCTCGGGCAAAAAAGAGCGGGTGGAAGCTATCACCGCCGATTTGAAAGCGCAGGGCGTGCGCGTCAGCCCCCTCACCGTGTCCCACGCCTTCCATTCGCCCCTGATGGACCCCATCCTGGACGAATTCGAGGCGGTCGCCCGGGAGATCGAATTCCGCACCCCTGCCATCCCTCTCATCTCCAACGTCACCGGCATGGCCATCATGCCCGGCGAGATCCTGGATGCAGGGTATTGGCGCAAGCATATTCGCATGGCCGTGCAATTCATGGCGGGAATGCAAACGTTGGGACGTCTGGGCGCGGAAGCCTTTTTGGAGATCGGGCCGCATCCCACCCTCATTGGCATGGCCCGCCGCATTCTCGATGATAAAGAACTGATTTGGGCCGCGTCCCTCCATCGCAAAAAGAGCGACTGGCCCACCCTCCTCGATGCCCTGGCCCAGCTCTACGTGGCCGGGCAGCCGGTGGATTGGGCGGGATTCGATGCCGATTACCAGCGCCAGCGCCTGGCTCTGCCCACCTATCCCTTCCAGCGTCGGCGCTATTGGCATGCCATTTCGTTGGAAAACATCGCTCCGCGGGAGATGGATCACGCCATGCTGGTGCGGCGGCTGCGCTCGCCCTTGCTGACCGAGCCGGTTTTCGAGGCCAGCGTCAGCCTGAGCGCCCATCCCTGGCTGGGCGACCATCGCATTGGCGACATCGCTGTCTTCCCGGCCGCCGGTTATCTGGAACTGATCGCAGCCGCAGCGCGGGAGAGCTTTGGCGGCCCTCCGGGCGCGCTGCAAAATATCGCTTTTCAGGAGATGCTGCCTCTGCCCGCAGAAGAGAGCCGCGCCTTGCAAGTCACATTTTCCGCCACGAGCGGGGACGACTCATTGGCCCAGGTCTTCGCCCTGGATGATCCCGAGACCGATGGCTGGCGTGTGAAGGCCAAGGCATCGGTGACCTCTTCCTCGCAGGGGAGGGAGCGGGTCGATCTAGCTCAGGTGCAGGCTGCTTGTTCTGATCAGGTCGACATAAAATCTTTTTATGAAGCGCTGGCCCGGCATGGACTGCATTACGGCCCGGCATTTCGCGGGGTGCAGGAAGCTTGGT
>WGCR01000626.1 GCA_015493675.1 Anaerolineae bacterium | reverse complement strand
CCACAAAGGAGCATCTTCGTCATCTTTCTCTCTTTATTCGGTTCTCAAGGTGCGAAATGTAGGCTAAGAACACTAAGACACAAAGGCACAAAGGGAAATTTATACATTTTTTTCTTCGTGTTCTTAGTGCCTTTGTGCCCTTTGTGGTTTGTTAATCGGGGTACGCTAGCAGTTACGAATGATTAGAGATATTTGCCGATAAGAAACTGGTGCTTGCCTGCCAGTTCCTGCGGTATTTTGCTGCGATCGGTGATGATGGCGTCCTTGAGCGCGTTGGCCCAGGGGCTGGGGGGCGCATTTTTGAGCAATTCGATGGCGTTGAGGGTGGCCTGTTGCGCTGCCGCTGCATTCTCAATCAATGTCTTGATGACCATCTCCACGGTGACCGGTTCCAGGCTTTCGTGCCATACGTCATAATCGGTGACATGGGCGATGATGGCGTAGGACATGCCCGCTTCGCGGGCCAGAAAGGCTTCGGGAATGGCCGTCATGCCGATGATGGAGAAGCCCAATTGTCGGAACACCCGACTCTCCGATTTGGTGCTGAAGCGCGGGCCTTCGATGATGACGAAGTCGCCGCCCTTGTGAACGCTTTTGCCTGTGCCGCCCACTGCTTTGTAAAGCACATTGGCCAGGCTGGGGCAGATGGGCTCCGCCACCGAGGCGTGCACCACCAGGCCCGGATCATCGAAGAAACTGGATGGGCGCAGGCGGGTGCGATCGAAAAGCTGGTCGGGGATGACGATATGGCCAGGCTTGATCTCCTCTCTCAGAGAGCCGCAGGCGTTCATAGAGATGAGATACTCGACGCCCAGCGATTTGAATCCCCAGATATTGGCCCGGTAGTTGACGTGGGTGGGATTGATGAGGTGGCCGCGTCCGTGCCGGGCCAGGAAGGCGACTCGCTCGCCATGGACGGTTCCCAGGATGTACTGGTCGCTGGGTGCGCCAAATGGCGTCTGAATACTTACTTCCTCGATATCTTCCAATCCTGGCAGGTCATAAACGCCACTGCCACCGATAATGCCGATGCGGGTATTTGGCGTCATAGAAAACTCCTTTTTTATGTGTAGATGATGGGGAATTGCCGCAAAAGTTGTTGTTTTTACCTGTTCGCATAGCCATTTACTATTTTTGTCTCGCTATGAGGGGGGTATAGTACGCGAAGGTGATTGTATGGCTTGCTATGATAATGCACCACGCCGGATGTGCGATTCGGCGCACTTTTCCCGTTTAACCCGCCGGATTGCGAATCCGGCTGGACGCAAGCGCAAGCAGCTAACTAGTCATAAAGTCTTGGGGCGGCTGTATTGTTCGTGTAGTCAATGGCTATCAGTGTGATTTGCCAGCCAATTTACCACGGCACGCCAGACGCTGTATCAACCCCGGCATGAACGCCAAGCCGTTTATACATCTTGACGCCATCCCAGGGCTCATCAAGAATGCCATCATGGATAGCCCAGGAGCGCCCGCGGATGCTATGGGCCATTTTCGGGCGGCGGAAGGGCGTGCTACCATCCAGTCGGGTGTAAAGCCCGCCGTCTGGCTGGAATCCTTGATGGATGCGTTTCATGAAATTCTCCCCGCGGGCGTAACGAAATCCATAATGCTCAAACAGGATGGCTGCATGGTAATAAAGAGGCTCGATGTCGAATTCATACTGCCCCATCAAGGCGAAGACCTGTTCCAGGTCCTGCAACAGGCGTTTGAGATGTCGCAAGCCCTGCCGCACCTGGCCTGGCGCCAGTCCTGCTGCCATGGCAGCCACTTCGGCCGGAATGTTGCGCTGGGCCGTGCCGCGCAGGGTGGAGGAGCCATCCGGCATCCTGTCCACATTAAAGCGCGGCGCTGTGGGATCATTCATGGCCACCCAGTTTACGGCAATGCGATTGAAGGGCGTGTCAGATAGTTCAATCTCCATCAATGGATCCCGAGGATCGATGTCGTTGAGCAATCGCAGCGCCCAGATCATGCCATCTTCGGAATGGCCGGTGCGCACCATCACTTTGCCCTCTTTGTTGCGAAGGGTTACAGGATCAATGCCATACGCTGCCAAAAGGTCCACCGGCAGCAGGATGTGCGCCAACGCGTGACGGAATTTCTCGTCATGTTTGGGAAGCTCGCGCAGAAAAATGGGATTCGGCGCTTCCGGGGCGGTGGGAATCGGCGCTTCCGGTTGCAACGACAGCAGCGATGACTTCGGGGTTTCATCCATGAGATTGCTCGACAGGTTGTCTGGCGCGGGCGTTACCAGGCGTCCTCAAAGGTCAGCCCCTGTTTGTTCAGGACTGGAATCAGCAGGGAAACGATGCGGGTGTGAGCCTCGCCGTTGGAGGCGACCAGGCCGAAATGGCGGTGGACGTCGGGCTGGTTGTAGAGGAATGGGCGTCCCCAGCAGTCGCTGACCTGTCCGCCGGCGCCAAAGAGGATGGCTTCGGGGGCGCAGGTGTCCCACTCTTTCAGGCCCGGGGCGGGATGCAGATAGAGATCGGCCTCGTCGCGGGCGATGAGGCCGCATTTCAATCCCACCGAGCCGGAAATGCGCTCCTGGGTGATGCCCAACGCCTGTTTGATGTTGTCGACAATGGGATTGCGGTGCGAGCGGCTGACAATCAGGCGCATGTTTTTGGGGTCTGATGTCGCACTCACGTGCATGGGCGTACGACCATCGGGCGTGGCAAGCCAGGCGCCTTCATCGCGGATGCCGCTATACATGAACTCCTTGACCGGTTGATAAACCACGCCCAGCACTGCCATCCCCTCCAGAGAGAGCCCCACCATGATGCTGAATTCGCCATTGCGGGCGATGAATTCCTTGGTGCCATCCAGAGGGTCGATGCACCAGATGGCATCGTAATTCAGGCGATCCAGGTCGTCTTTGCTTTCTTCCGCCAGGATGCCAATGTCCGGGAAGGCGGCGGTCAGTTTTTTTACCAGGAAATCATTGACCGCTTTGTCTGCGGCTGTCACCGGATCGTTTTCTCCCTTCCATTCGATTTGATCCGCCTGATCGTGATAATGGCGCACAATGGCTCCAGCTTCGTAAACGATGTCCTCCACGCTTTTCAGGGTCGCTTCCAAATCGATGCTCATCTTTTCCCTCCAGGTTCATGAATTATGGAAATGCACGCATATGAGAATGATGCTATTGTCAGTGAGGGGCGAGGCTTGTATCAGGAAGCCTCGCCCCTATTATATCTGTTGAGCGTGTAACTGGCTAGTACACGAAGGCCGAAATGATTGTATGGTTTGCTATGATAATGCGCCGCGCCGGATGTGCGATCCGGCGCACTTTTCCTGTTTAACCCGCCGGATTGCGAATCCGGCTGGACGCAAGCGCAAGCAGCTAACTATTCAACGACTTACGCCTCCTTGTACTAGTCCTCCGCTTGCCAGACGTCGGGATCGTAGGCGGGCAGTTCCTTGCGCAGCGGCTTGTCCTTGCGCCACTCAAAGGCGTAACCTGCCTGAATTAGCTGATGCACCTGGGAGGTGCCTTCGTAGATGACCGCGCCTTTGCTGTTGCGCAGATAGCGGGCTACATTGTACTCATCGGAATAACCGTAAGCGCCGTGGATCTGAACGGCGTCATTGGCGCAGGCGAAGGCCGCTTCGGTGCAATACCACTTGGCCATGCTGGTCTCGCGGGTATTGCGAATCCCCTGGTTTTTGAGCCAGCCAGCCTTGTACACCAGCAATTCGCCGATGTCGATGCGCTGCTGCATCAGGGCGATCATTTGCTGGATGAGCTGGTAATTGGCGATGGGCTTGCCGAAGGTCTGTCGTTGTTTGGCGTAGGCGATGGATTCTTGCATGGCCGCTTTCATCAGGCCCACGGCGCCGGCGGCGACGGTGTAGCGGGCGTTGTCGATGGCGCTCATGGCGATTTTGAAGCCTTCGCCCTCCTCGCCCAGACGATTGGCTGCTGGCACTTCCACATCGTTCATGTTGATCCAGCCGGTGTTGCTGGCCCAGACGCCCAATTTGTCTTCGATAGACCCGGTAGTGAGTCCGGGCATGCCGCGCTCCACCACAAAAGCAGTGATGCCGCGATGCCCCTTCTCCGGGTCGGTTTTGGCAAAGACCAGCATCTGATCGGCCACATCGGCCAGGGTGATCCACATCTTTTCGCCGTTGAGGATATAAACATCGCCTTCACGGCGGGCGCGACTGGCCATGCCCGCCACATCGGAACCGGCGCCGGGCTCGGTCAGACCGAAGCAGGCCAGCTTTTCGCCGCTGGCCAGCGCTGGCAGCCATCGTTGTTTCTGTTCCTCGGTTCCCCATTGGAAAATAGGCAGGGCGTGCAGCGCCAGATGCACGGCAATGGTCTCTCGCACCGACGAATCGGCCCATTCCAGGCCCTCAGCCACCAATCCGAAAGAAATATAATCCATGCCTGCGCCGCCATAACGCACGGGCAGACAGACGCCCATGAAGCCCATCGCACCCATTTTGGGCACAAGTTCCATGGGATACTCATGGTTTTTGTCGTACTCTTTGATGATGGGGACGATTTCTTTGCGAGAGAAATCATAGATCATGTCCCGAATCAGCTTGTGTTCCGCCGTCAGTTCAAAATCCATAAAGAACGCTCCTTTGCGTTTTTTGCAGGTAACTATTCACCGGCCTCACCAGAAAGTCGCCAGGACGCTCATTCTATGCTCCCGTGCGACTTTGCGGCAAAGACGGGAACAGGCCGGTATAGCTACTTTAGGAATTGGGTTTTGGGAGTATGGTGCTTTGGTGTTCTTTGTGACGCCGGGAAGGCGTCTTGGTTTCGCTAATGCTAGCATTTTTTCTACAATGGCGGCAAGTCCTTCCCCCACTCGCGGATGGCAAAGCATCGCATGTCGCCTTGGTGACGGGCGGACAAAGAAAAAGGCTTTGCGGGGTCATTCACAAAGCCTTTGAAAAGGGGATGCGTCTTGCGTTTAGCTGTTTTCTTCACGCCAGTTTCTCACAACCATACGGAAAATGTCCGACTCGGTGATCATGCCCACCAGATCGCCGTCGGCGTTTACCACGGGCAATCCGCTGACTTTATCGTCGATCATCAGTTGGGCCGCATTGCTGATGGTGGCGTCATCGCGAATGGTGATGGGCTCGGGCGTCATGATGGATTTGATCTTGAGCTTGGCCAGCAAGGTGTTCAATTCCCAGATGCTGAGGGTGGTGGCTTCGGAAGGTTGAGCGCCGCGTAGATCGCCGCGGGTGACAATGCCGGCCAGTTTGCCATCCTGTAACACCGGCAATCGGCGGATTTGATGCTTGCGCAGAAGTTCGCAGGCTTCGGGCAGGGTGGCGTCGATATCGATGGTTATGGGGGGCGAGGACATCCAGTCCCGCACGAGATCCTGTATCATTGTTGCCTCCATCTATTTGGAATGGGAAGAGCCCTCTTGGTGCAAAAGGGCGTCGGGCCGTTGAGTGTCTTCGATTTTAGTGTATGGTGTTTTGTCCCGGTTTGCTATGATATTCGTCACGTTCTCCCGGTGTTTTTGATCAAAAAAACCGCCAGGCGGGCGCTGGCGGCTTTTGCATCGGTGCGGTCAAAGAAAGGGGCTGACGCTCAGATGAAGAGAATCTGGGCGCCTTCGGCCATCTCCAGAAATTCCATGGCGCCGACGACGCCGTCCACCTCTGCGACCAGGTCGCTTTCGCTGAGGTCCATCATATCCATG
>WGCR01000625.1 GCA_015493675.1 Anaerolineae bacterium | reverse complement strand
GGACGCCGGGCGGAGGTATTTGGACGATGGGAAAATCTACTGAATATCCCGGTCCGTGGCGTGAGGCGGAATTTCCCGGCGATGCTGCCAACGCCACCATAAGCCCACGGGGTATCCCAGCATTTTTGCCACATCCCCCACGACGCGCAGGCAAGGAACCAGGCCCACCGTCAGGTTTTTTTCGAAGAAATAAAGGGGGATGCCGCCCGGAAGAGGCCGCTCCCAGGCCCGCATCAGCCGGGTGTACGGGCGTTTGACATAGGCCAAAAAACCAAAAATTCCCAGCAGCCAAAAGGCCCGATTCTGCTTGTAGCCCAACACAGCCAGCGCAGGCAACGCCACCCCGTAAACGCCATAGCGGATAGCGTGCCGCCGTCGCCATAGATCGGCCTTGCCATCGCCGCGGGCGTACCGGAAGTATTGCTTGAAAAACTCCCCCAAATTCCGGCGGGGGCGAAACTCGGCCAGGGCGGTGGGCGCCCAGGCAAAATAGCCATAACGCCGGCGTAGCTCGAAATCAAAAATCAGGTCCTCGCAATAATCCAGCCATTCGGGATACCCTCCCACAGCTTCCCAGGCCGATTTGCGCAAGGCCACCGACCGGCTGCTGGGCAAAAAGGTCTCGGGATCGATCTCGCTCAGATCCGGCAAAGTGGCGGCCCCCAGCGCCATCTCGAAAGCGTTCCAGGGCGCTGCCACGAAAAAGCCCGAGACCACCGCCGTATCAGGATGCTCGCGCAAAGGGCGAGTAATATCCTCCAGCCAGGTGGGGCGCAGGGTCACGCCGGCGTCTGTGATGGCGATGATGTCGCCCCGGGCCTCTGCCACAGCCCGATTGCGCCCCTGCGAGATATTGGCGCCCGGCTGCACGATGATGCGTAAAGGCAGGCGCCGGGCATAAGCCTGAAGATGCTCCAGGGTGTCGTCATCGGACCCGCCATCCACAATCACCACTTCGTCAGGAGGCAAAGATTGAATCAGAATACTGTCCAGCAAATCGCGGACGGTGCGGCCTTCGTTATAGACCGTGCAAACAAGAGAGATCATAGGGCGTATCAGGGCGCTTCGCGCCGGGCGGGGGGAGTCAATCAGCAATGGTAACTGCTAACGTATGCCTGTTGGTTGTCTTCTCTCACTCAAACCTGACAGGTTCTCGTAACCTTGGCGGCAGGATGTGCGGTTTTCAGCCAGCAACGAAGCGTGCAAGGCTCTGAATCGTTGCCAAAAGAACCTGTCAGGTTAATTCGGGCGAAAACGACCTTAGCAGTTACCGATTTTTCAGGAAAGCCAAAAGTTGAGAGCGCCATCATTGAAATTCGACCACGCATTTCGCCCGCATGAGCGATTTTGCTTGACGAAATTCTGAAACCTTGTTAGGATACCATACGTATAAGGGGTGATGATTACGATTCTCACCTCATTCCGGAGATTTTTCGAATGACTAACAACGCAACAGACAAGAAAAAAAGCTTCTCATTCAAAGAGATTGTCAATCAGGGCAAGCTGGCCTGGAATCTCTTCCGGGATCCCAATGTCAGCCCGTTGGTGCGATTTGGCATTCCCTTGATTGGCCTGGTTTATATCATTTCTCCTATCGACATCATCCCCGACGTCGTTCCGGTGCTCGGGCAGATGGACGATGTGGCGGTGCTAATGCTGCTCACCCAGTTGTTCATCTCTCTGGCGCCCGATAACATCGTTGCCATGTACCGTCAGGCCGCTCAGGTTGCCGGATTCAACCCGGACGCCAATGCTGCCGCCGATGCTGCTTCTCCGGCTTCACCCGCCGGTGATGACGTGATCGACACCGAGTATCAGGTGGTTTCCTGACTTTGCAAGAGGGATGGATGTCGGGGACGCCCACGCCTCCCATATGACTTCTTCGACGCCCGAAAACGTATCTTCAACCGAATCGCCTCTGATACGCCCGGCTGACGCGGCCCGTCAGTTGGGCATTCCCGCGTCCACCCTGCGGCGCTGGTCGCGACGTTTCGCCCCTTTTCTCTCGCCCGAGGCCAATGGCGCCGCCCGGGAAAATGGCTCCCGCGGGCATCGTCGTTACATGCCCGACGATTTGGTCGTGCTGGCCCGCTGCAAGGTTTTGCTCAGCCAGGGCCGCACCTTCGAGCAGGTGACGGAGATGCTGGCCCCGGACTTTCAGTCCGAAGCGCAGGCGGTGGAGGGCGAGATCGATCTGGATGAGAATCCATCCGTAGCGAGCGATGCGGGCGGGGATGAGCCGTTGCAGATGATGCGGGGAGAGGATGCAACCGATGCCGGGAACATCCTGGCGCAGGCCCTGGCTTCCATCCCGGGTTTCCAGCAGGCGATTATCACCGGACAGCAGACCGAGCGGGAACTGTTGGGCGTGGTGTTGCAGGATAATTTCACCCTCAAGGAAGAAAACAAAAAACTGCGCGAACGCATGGTGGAGACCGAGCGCAGGATTTTCGAGATGAAGCGAGAGATGGAAAAGGCCCGCACCGAAGAGCGGGAGCGAATGCGGCAAATGGAAGCCTATCTGTTCCAGCTTCAGCGCCAG
The DNA here is from genome assembly GCA_015493675.1 of Anaerolineae bacterium. GTDB lineage: Bacteria > Chloroflexota > Anaerolineae > J102 > J102 > M2005. The sequence goes on along the minus strand of WGCR01000625.1, from coordinate 9,744 downwards.
ATGGATGATCTGGTGCGGCGGAAAACCGCGCCGCCTGTGGCCGCGGGATATCAAGCGGCGATGCAGCCGCCGCCCGCGGCCCCGGAGCCCGTGCGCAAACAGGCGGCCTCGACGGCCCCGCCACCGCCTCCGGCGTCCGAGCTGCCGCCCGCGCCCGAAGAATCAGCCCCAGCATCGAAAAAACGCTCTTTTTGGGATTGGCTGCTGGGGAAGTAACTTATTCCGGCTCGAAGGGCGAGACAATCATCTTGCCATTTCTGATGATCAAAGTGGATGCCTCGGGAACCAGAGCCCAATCGTCATTGAGATCGTCCAGGGGCTCGCTGACCAACACATGCCCGCCCTCAGGGATGGCCTCATAGTCGCCATTCAGCTCGTGGATGGCCCGTAGATTGCGGCTGTAGAACAGAGTCTTGGAATCGTGGTGGCTGGAATAGCGTAGTGCATAAATGGTACGGCCATCGGTGAAGGTCAGGGTGAGGAACGCTGGCATTGCCACATGATAACGGGCGCGCAGCCGTTCTACATCGCCCACCACCCGTTTCAGGGCTCTCAGCGGGTCGGTTTCCAGACCGTAGGTCAGGGCCAGATAGAACAGCGTCTCGCTGCTGGTGCCGCCGCGGATATGGGGGAATAGCTCGGGCGACACCGCACATTGCAAGTCCCGTCGCATCACCTGAAAATCTCCTACATCGCCATTGTGCTGAAACAGCCACTTGCCGTAAAGAAAGGGATGGGAGTTGGTTCGCTGCACTTCGGTGCCCGGTGATGCGGCTCGCACATGGGCGAAAAACAGATGAGATCGGATCTGCGCGGCCAGATGCCGAAGGTTCTCATCATTCCAGGCAGGGCGAATGCTGCGGAACAGGCCCGGTGCGTCCCGCTCGGCATACCAACCCAAACCGAAACCATCGCCGTTGGTGGTCCATTTGCCCACGCCCGGCACAAAGTTCATCTTGGCGTGCAGGCTCTGATCGATGAGAGAATGACGGGGTTTGATGAGCAATGCATCCATGAAAATTTTGGGGCCAGTGTAAGCCAGCCATCGGCACATAATCCTGCTCCATGTTAGAATGAAGGTGAATTGAGGTCTTCTCATTCAACCACATTTCACATCAATGGAGAAATGCCACACTGAATATGGTTATTCGAATTGTTCTGACTGCCCTCCTGCTGGGCATCGTCGTCGCCGCCTGCGCGCCGCCTGCGGCCAGCCAGCCAACGGCCGTTCCTGTCACTGCAGCGCCCGCCACGACCGTTGCTCCAACCACCATTCCGGCAACTGCGACACCCACCCGGCCGCCCGCCGAACCCACTGCCACTTCCGCCCCGGCGCAGGAAGGCATGGCTGATGTGATGTTCGTCAAAGCTGTGCAGGCCAAAGATGGCGTCTGGACCTTCAATGTCACTGTGCAGCATCCAGACACCGGTTGGGAGGACTACGCGGATGGCTGGGATGTGGTCACGCCCGATGGGCAGGCGCTCAAAGTCAATCCAGATGATCCCTTCACCCGTCTGTTGCTGCATCCTCATGTGAATGAGCAGCCCTTCACCCGCAGCCAGGGCCGCATTCGCATCCCCGATGGGGTCATGCAGGTGACGGTGCGGGCGCACAGCCTGACACGCGGCTTTGGCGGTCGCGAGGTCGTCGTGGACCTGACCAAAGACTCGGGAGAGGGTTTTGAGGTGCAGCGGCCTCAGTCTCCAGCCACGCCTCAAAGCCAGGCGCCCTTCCTGCCCGATGGTCGCATCGCCGTGAACGCAGGCGCTGAAGACGGGACGTTGCGGGTGTGGCAGCCCTGATCGCATCGAATTTGTCGTTTTGAGGATTTCGGGGATAATGGAAGCGCCGGATCGCCCGGCATCGGAGGAACTATGTTTCTGATTGATCGATTGCGCAAGTCATCTGAACTCGTCGATTATGCTTATCGTGGCATCCGCAACGTGGGCGCTGGCAACGTGGCCCGCACGCTGCTCTACAAACCCCGCATGAGCTGGTGGCGACGGCGCTACGGCGGGCCCGCAGGCCCGGAATCGACCATCCTGCCCGGCGCTGTCACGGCCGTTGAGGAAAGGGTGGATGGGCTGTTGCTGCGGCTGGCGCATGGCGTCTGCACCGTGCATGTCATTGCGCCGCATATGCTGCGGGTGCGGGTGGTTCCGGGCGATGTCATGCCCGAGTATTTTTCTTACGCCACCCTGCCCGAGGCCGTCCGTTCCATTTCCTGGCAATGGCATGAAACCGACCAGAATATCCGCATCGAAACGACCGGCGCGACGCTGCTCATCGACAAGGCCCCTTTCGGCATCCGGCTGGAGGATGCGACGGGCCACTCCCTGGGGGCGGGGACAGAAACGTTGGGCTGGGATAAAAGGGGCGCTTTTTTCTCCCAAAAGTTCGATGAATCCACCTGGTGGTACGGCCTGGGCGAGCGGGCTTTTCATCTGGCGCTGGAGCGACGCACTTATGGCCTCGCCACCAGGGATCCGGAGGGCTACAGTCCCGGGGACGATCCGCTCTATATCAACATCCCCTTCCTGCTGGGCGTGCAGCAGGGGCGGGCCTTTGGCCTGTTGCTGGATCGCATGAGCAATGGCGAGTTGACTCTGCGCCCGGACGGCGGCGTCGATTATCGCGTTTTGGACGATGAGTTGCGGCTGGATGTCATCTTCGGGCCGGAACCGGCGCAGGTGCTGGCCCGCTACGCGGACCTCACGGGCCACGCCCAATTGCCGCCTCTGTGGGTGCTGGGCTACCACCAATCCCGCTGGAGCTACGAGACCGCGACTATCGTGTGGGATATCGCGTCCAACTTTCGGCAGCGACGCATCCCTTGCGACGCCATCCACTTCGACATCGATTATATGGATGGCTTCCGCTGTTTCACCTGGAACCGGGAGGCTTTTCCTGATCCGGCCGGGCTCATCGCCGATTTGCACCGGGATGGTTTCAAGGCCGTGGGGATGATCGATCCCGGCATCAAGGTGGACAAAAAATACGATGTTTGTGTGGATGGCGTGGAAAAGGATATGTTTTGCAAGCTGCCCGATGGCAGGCTGTTCCACGGGCCGGTGTGGCCGGGCGAATGTTATTTTCCCGATTTCACCAGCCCGCGGGTGCGGAAGTGGTGGGGCCAGTGGTGCGAGCGCCTGATTGATGTTGGATTCGACGGCTTCTGGAATGATATGAATGAACCCACCATTTTCGGTCACGCCACCTTTCCGCCCCAGGTGCAGCACGATCTGGAGGGGCGGGGCGCAGCCCACTGGCAGGCGCATTCGGCTTATGGGATGCAAATGGCGCGGGCGACGTGGGAGGGGCTGAACGCCCTCCGCCCGCAGCAGCGCAACTGGGTGTTCACCCGCTCGGCCTATGCGGGCGCACAGCGCTACGCCAGCTCGTGGACGGCGGACAACCGCAGCACGTGGGAGCATTTGCGCATCACGCCCGCCATGCTGATGAATCTGGGGCTGTCGGGCCTGGCCTTTACCGGCTCCGATGTGGGCGGCTTCGAGGGGGAGCCCACTCCCGAGCTTTTTGCCCGCTGGATCAGCATGGCTGCGTTCCACCCCTTCTTCCGGACTCACACCGTCAAGGCATCGCATTGGCAAGAGCCGTGGCGCTATGGCCCGGAGGTGGAGGCCATCTCTCGCAAATACATCGAGCTGCGCTACCAACTGCTGCCCTACATCTACACGCTGTTTTGGCAGCACGCCGCGCAGGGCATGCCGATGATGCGCCCCATGTTTTTCGAGGACCCGACGGATGAAGCATTCCTCATGATCGACGACCAGTGGCTGTTCGGAGACCATCTGTTGGCAGCCCCGGCCCTGGAAGAAAATATGGTTGCCCGCGACATCCTGCTGCCCCCGGGCGAGTGGTATGATTTCTGGACGGATGAGCGGCTGGCGGGCGGGCAGACCGTGACCCGGGAGACGCCGCTGGACAGAGTTCCCCTGTTCGTGCGGGCGGGAGCAGTGCTGCCGATGACCGAAGTGCAGCAATTCGTGGGCGAGAAGCCGGAAGCGCCATTGACGCTGCATCTCTATCCCGGCGCGGGCGTTTCGTGGCTGTATGAGGATGACGGGCAGAGCCTGGACCATCGCAACGGCGGCTATCGTCTCAGCAGGTTTGAGTGGATCGAAGATGAGACTGGCTATGTGCTGGAGCGTTCGGTGGAGGGATGTTTTTGGCCTGATTACGAAAAGTTGATCATTCTGGTTCACGGCCTCGAAATTGCATCGGTTCTACTTGACGAAGCGCCGCTTGTTGTGCTAAATAATCAGGTGCAAATCGACGTCGCTGACTGGCGACGACTCAAGGTCACAATTCGTTGAGATAAATTTGCTCTTTGACGAATTATCTGCTACAAACTGTTATATCACCCGATATTCCGTTTTACGACTATTTAACATCTTATTTCAATCCCATCACGCCCTCGCGATCGACGATGATCGGGAAGGGAACAAAAAGGAGAAGACATCATGACCCATGTAATTACCGAAATCTGTGTCCGTGACGGCGCTTGTGTTGACGTGTGCCCCGTCGAGTGCATCATCCCCGGCATCCCCGAAGACGAATGGCCGCTGTATTACATCGATCCCGATACCTGCATCGATTGTGGCGCCTGTGTCCCCGAGTGCCCTGTGGACGCCATCTTCCCCGAGGAAGACGTCCCCGAGGAGTATGAGAAGGACATCGAGGCCAATGCGGCTTTCTTCGCCGATGGCCCCGGTTATGCTGCGCTTGACGAGATCTAGTCTCGAACGAGTGCAATGAAATAGGAAAGCCCCTGGTCATATGGCCGGGGGCTTTTTTATTCGGGATGCAGAATGCGCCCGGCTTACGAGACCGGACGATGGGTGCGCAGCCAGTTGGCGAGTTGTCTGGCCGCGGGCCTGTCCTTGGTCAGCGCTTCAAGATGCAGGATGGCCTCCGCCACTGATGTTTCGGAATCGGTCAGCACCTCGCCAAAAGAGGCTGCCGCTTCTCGCAAAGCGTAGCGCAAGGGATGCGGCAATCCCACCAGCAGCGCCCCCACTTCGGCGGCATACGCGTAGAGAATGGCGCTGTCGGCATGAGGCTGGTGGGGTGTTTCGATCAGCGAGATCACGCGGCGTTCCGAGAGTTTGGCCAACGCGTCGGAGAAAGCCGCCACCACTTCTGGTTTGCCGGTCATGGCAGCCAGGGTGGAAGCCTGACCAAAGCAGTAGTCGCCGATCAGGATGGCGGATCCCATGAGAACGCGGTTCTGTTCTGTCGTTGCGACATCGCCGCGCGGGATAAAATCATGGATGCTGACAGCCAGATGCAGCATTTCGATGGCCGAGGCCAGCGCCACCCGCTTTTCCGGGTCTGAATGCCCCAGGCGACTGACTCCCAGCGTGATGATGGCCCGGGGAAAATGCTCGGGAATCGTATCATCCAATACACCATCCACCATCGGGTAGTTGGTCTGGGCGCGTTCCTGAATAGTCTTTCGCACCAGCGCCAGATCATCCCCAAGAAGTCTTTCTAAATTGGATTCAACAACTGCTGTGGGTGAAATTTGTTCGAGCTTCCTTTTATTGGGTAACATGGTTAGGCAACCTGTGTAGTGAAGGGCGGGATGATCATACCATAACCTGCAAGGGGCGAGAAAATAATGACGCTCTCAGGGCGTCACAGGCAGGGATGCGTTGCGGCGCCCGGGCATTGGTTCTGCTCCTGCTGAGCGAGAAAGAGTCAAATCGCCTGGCGCGCGCATCATGCGCCCGCGACAGGCCCGGGGGATGGGAAGGACGATCGGCGGTCATCTCATTTCGGCTATCCGCACAGGAGTGATTTTTTGGATATTTCCATGATTTGTGGTTTCATTTTTTGTCTGCATATCGGCAATTTAGCCGGGCTCCGATGGCGGCGGCTGTGAGCGGATTATCGTCCCTTGCCGCGACTACTCGGGCATCCTGTCACCTTTCTGCTATGAAGGCGTGACGTATTTTTTTCCCAACCTGGTCCATCCAGCACCTAAAGAAGCTGATCTAACGCAAAGTCATCAAGGCGCTAAGCTTTTCTTTGCCTATTTGTAACTATACAGGTATCCCACACAACGCTTTGCCACGAAGGCGCGAAGGTTTAAGAAGACACGAAGAAAACCTTCTATTTTTCCCTTCGTGTCTTTGTGGTTTTTGCCTCGATATGAAAGGGTAGGTGTATAGTTACGCCTCTTTTATTCTTTGCAGTCCTCAAACCGGGCGCCTAAGCTGTTCGCATCATCGACTCTTTTTCCTTATCGGCGTACAAACGCCCGTGACGCCTGATTCACTTTTGGCAAGGATTTCTCTGTTCTATGAATATCTCTCAAAAATTGACGCCTTTCAGTCAAAGCGTTCTCCATCCCGCCGCCAAAATAGCGCTGCGCAGTGCGGCTATGCAATTGGGGGTGAGCGATTTCTCCATCTCGGCCCCTGAACTGGCCCGTCCGGGAGGCGTGAACGCTCATTTGTCCCGTCTCACGGTAGCAGTGTGGGGCGGATCGGCGCAACCTGTGGCGCATCTGTTGGGCGTCGCGCCCACTGATCCTGCGGCGCGGGGCAAAGCCGGGCGCGGCGTGAAGACGGCCCAGCAGACATTACGGGATTTCCCCCATATTTACGGGCGGCTGCGACGTTGGTCGGAGTGGGTTTTCGCTTCGGAGTGGAGCCAGGCCCAGCTTTTGCAGGTGATGGAGGAGATCGAACTCATGGTGGCCGAGGCCTTGATGTGGGACTATCTGGCATCGGTGGCGGCGGTGGGAAGCTATGTCCATCTGGGGGGGCAGATCGCGAAATTCGAGAAGGATCGAGCGCGGGCTCATGCACTGCGTCTGGGGCTCACCGCGGGCCTGGAGACGCCGGCGGGGCGCTTGATAGAGGCGTTGGCCCTGGATGAGACTCCCGAACAATTGCGGAAGCGCTTCGGGCACATGGCGATTCAGCCCGAGGGCGAGCTGGCGATCCCTCGCATCGGCGAGATGGCGGAGACGCTGCGGGGAGTATTGCCAGCGCCGGAGCCGCTGATGTGGGATATTCCTCGGGCGCAGGGGCGTCAGGATGAGGCCATGCGAAACGCCATGGCCGCGGCGGGATTTTTGGGGCGTTCCAGCCTGCGGAAGGCTGTCGAGCTGGCCCAGGCCTCCTTGATCACCCATGCCAAAGCGCGTGACGCCCTGGCTTTTGTCCTGGCTGCCGCCCGGCATTGGGCGCAGGCCGCGGCTGCCGAGGGCATGAGCGACGCCCGCATCCAGCATCCCCGCGAGATTTTCATGCTGGAGATTGAGGAGATCAAACAGATGATGACAGGGGAATGGCACACTCGTGATCGCATTGCCCCGTTGATCGCCTTGCGTCAGGAAGCATATGATCAGGAACCGCCTCTTGGTGAAGTTGGGAGCATCGGGCCGCTGGGCGTGGCGGGCCCGGCGACGCAGGGCGCACTGCTGCCTTTGCGTATGCCGGATGATGTTTCTCCACCCTCCGGTTTTGTCGCCTCGGTGAAAGATTGGAGTCCCGCCTGGTGGCGCGTGCTCCTGATGTCCGAGGGCGTCATTGCCCCGGGCGGGGATTTGTTGAGCTGGATCGCCTCCGTGGCCCGGATGGGGGATCTGCCGGCGCTGGTGGGCGGGGCCGAATATGCCTCCTGGCCGCCAAAAGTCATGATCCGCCTGGATCCAGGCCGAAATCAGGCCGAAAAGGTGGCGTAACCCGATAGTATTAGATAGATTTAGAGGAATTTTGCAGCGATTATCCCAAAAATACGCCACATGAGTTATTGAAAAGCCGCGCCCGGGCTGCTAAACTATGCTCAGAGTTAGCTTTGCTCCCCGGCATTCGACAAATAATTTTCGTTTTTCTTCAAACTCACTCGACAGGAGAAATCTCTCATGACAAAACGACGCATTACCTTCCTGCTTGTTCTCGCCATGCTGCTGGCTATGGTCGCCCTGCCTGCGGCCGCGCAGAGCTGGCCCGATCCTGGCACTGGCAGCACCTACACCGAACTGGTCAACAAGACCGCTGACGCCGCCACTGCCCAGCTTACCTACTACGACACCTCCGGCGGCGTGCATCAGGGGCCTCAGCGCACGATTCCGGGCAATGGCTCCATCGCCATCGATCCTGACAGTGTGCAGCTTCCCCAGAACTTTGTGGGCGCTGGCGTGGTTTCCTCCAACCAGCCTCTGGCCTCTGTGGTAGCCACCAAGTGGACGGGCGGGCCTGGCGACGGTTTCCAGTCTGCTCTGTATTCCGGCGTTTCTGCTGGCTCCAACAAGATCTGTTTCCCCAGCCTCTTCAAGGCTACGCCTATCGTCTCCTCCTTTGCTGTGCAGAATACCGGCACCGCTCCCGCCGACATCAAGATCACCTATTTCAAGCGCGACGGCACCAACGAGGGCCAGTACACCGACAGCATTCCTGCTGGCGCACAGCACACCTATGACCTGCGCAATCCTGGCACTGGCGTGCCCAACTTCGCTACCGGTTGGGATGGCTCCGCTATTGTCGAAGTCACCAATGGTCAGACCGTGGCCGGTGTGGGCGTCATCAATCAGAATGGCCGTTCCTCCGCCTACAACGCCGCCGACTGCTCCGGCGCCAGCGGCCCCACCACGTTGGTGGTTCCCAGCCACTATCGGGTCTTCACCGAATCGGGTGGCGTGAAGCACTGGATTCTTCTCTCTGCTTTGAACATTCAAAATCTGGAAAGTTCCGCCGCCAATGTCACGATTGAATACATTCCTCGCAATCCCGCCAATGCCAGCAAGACAGTCCACATCACGATTCCCGCCAATTCTTCTGCCGGTTTGAACACCCGCGGCGGCTATAATGGCGATAACACCTATTTCGATGATTTGGGCGGTAGCTGGGACGGCACGGTAAAGATTACCTCCGATAAAGCTGCTGTTGCAACCGTGATTACGCAATGGTTCCGTGGCACTGGTCCCGAGGCTGGCTACTATGCTGCCGCCAATACCAGTTCTTCCGCCACCAAGTTCTTCATGCCGAATGTTCGCCGTGTGGTTGATGGCAGCGATTGGAAAGAATTCAGCGCTGTTTTGATTCAAAATATCGGCACGAGCGCGACGAATGTCACAACGAAGTATTACGATCGCAACGGCACATTGGTTTACACCCACAATGAATCGATTGCTGCGGGCGCTGGCGTTGGCTACAACACCAAAGCTGGCACAGGCGGCACCGCTGCTCTGGGCTCCAATTTCGAGGGACATGCTGTTATCGAGAGTGATGGTCAGCCTTTGGCTGTTGTCCTGAACAGCATTAGCCGCACCCCGGGCTTTGCTACAGGCACCACTAACGGCATCTCCGAGTAAGACCTACTTCCTGTTTCGTCCCATTGTCAATAAAGCCGGTTCCGCCCTATCAGCGGAGCCGGCTTTACTTTTGGGGGCGTCTAAAATGAGTTGGAAGGTGAAATTATCTGCATTGTGTCGCTTTGAGCGAATCGAAGAATATTCCCAAATGGACACATTCAAATAGCAATAAGAGACTCCGCATAACTGCTAACGTACTCGACTTTAAGCCTTAGAGCCTGTTATGAACTTCTTGCCAAATTCTAACCATCTTCATATCATTCGCCTTTCGATTCGCCGCGGATGACGCTGAAAAATCGGATTATCGCGGATTTTCGCAGAAAAAATCCTTTTTCAATCCGAAAAATCCGCGGAAATCCGCCGCATCCGCGTTATCAGCGGCGAATCCCACGGG
>WGCR01000624.1 GCA_015493675.1 Anaerolineae bacterium | reverse complement strand
GTAAATAGAACGCAGATGACGCAGAAAAAACTGATCTACGCAGATAAAAACAGATAAAATCAAAACGATCTGCGAAAATCTGTGTGCATCAGATGTGTCTGCGTTCTATTGTAATTCCTCATCGGCGTGCAGTCGATCATGGCATCTGCTTCGTAAATAGAAAGCAGACAAAGGTCAATGATTGATGAATAATGATTAAAGGGCAGAACGGTGTGGTTTTTGCTTTGAGCATCACTCATTAATCATTGATCGCCTGCTCATGCCGCCGAGGTTGTTTCCGCCAAGCCAACCTGACAGGTTCCTTTGACAACGACTTAAATCATTGCACGCCCTGTTGGCTGAGAGCGACGCCTTCTGCAGCAAGATTCATCAGAACCTGTCAGGTTTGAGAAAAAAAGACAACCTCACGCATACATCAGCAGTTCCATTTGTTTTGTTTCTCTCATATCACCTCTCCTCTATTCTCAATTTACATGTGACTCATTATGAAACCTTTATCCGAGCTATTGCAAGGTATTCCGCCATCAGCCACGTTGGCTGTGAATGACAAGGCCAAGGCGTTGAAGGCGGCCGGTCGCGATGTTATCTCACTGGCCGGGGGCGATCCTGATTTTAATACGCCCGAGAATATCGTTCAGGCGGCTTTTCGCGCCCTGGAAGCGGGCGACACCCATTATCCGCCCTCTCGCGGCACGGTGACCATGCGCAAGGCCGTGGCCGCCAAGCTGGCCCGGGAATATGGCCTGGAGGTGGATCCAGCCACCCAGGTGCTGGTCAGCCCCGGCGCCAAGTTTCTGATCTACGCTGCGCTCAGCGCGCTGGTCAATCCGGGCGACGAGGTTATCGTCTTCGAGCCCTATTGGGTTTCTTATGTTCCCATGGTGATTATGGCCGGTGCGACGCCCGTCACTGTGCCCCTGGATGCGGCCAATAGCTTTGCCATTACCGACGAAGTGGCGCAATACATCTCTCCGCGCACCAAGGTGATGATGGTGAACTCGCCCAACAACCCCACTGGCCATGTGCTTACGGCGGAGGAGGCGCAGGTGGTGCGGCGGCTGGCTCTGGAGCATGATCTCTATATCCTCTCCGATGAGATTTACGAAAAACTCATCTTCGAGGGGCGCCATATCAACCTGGCCTCGCTGCCCGATATGGCGGCGCGCACCATCACTATCAATGGTCATTCCAAGGCCTATGCCATGACGGGGTGGCGGCTGGGGTGGGCCGCTGGTCCCAAAGAGGTGATCGGGCTCATGGCCAAGCTGCAAAGCCAGACCGTGACCTCGGCGGCATCCTTCACCATGGCTGCGGGCGCCGAGGCGCTGAATGGGCCGCAGGACGCGGTGGAAGAGATGCGCCTGGCCTACAAGGCCCGCCGCGACTTCATGGTGGATGCGCTGAACGCCATCCCGGGCGTGGCTTGTGATCGTCCCGCCGGCGCTTTCTACCTCTTTGTGCGCTTTCCCGGCCTGGGAACTGATTCCATGCAAATCGCCGACATCCTGCTGGAAGAGGCGGAGATTGCGGGGACGCCCGGCGTGGCGTTCGGTCAGGCGGGCGAGGGGCATGTGCGTTTCTCTATCGCCACCTCCATGGCTGAGTTGCAGCGGGCGGTCAAGCGCATCGAGAAACTGATGGCCACCCGGTCACATCCACGGAAATGAGATTCTCCTCCCTCAGCGACGAAAAACGAATCTGTTGGAGATGAGATATAAAAACGCCCGACCGCAGTGCTGTGGTCGGGCGTTTTGTGTCAGGCCGGGCGTTATTCTGCTGGTGGCGGCGGCGGGGGGATGATGGGCTGTTGAGGCTCCGCCTCAGCCTCGATCTCGGCCGGGATGCTGGATTCGGCCGGGAGGACGCTTTCGGGCGGCGGTGGAGGCGTTGGAGCGGCAGCAGGCTGCGCCGGGAAATCCCGGAAGCCGAAGCGGGTGAGCAGCACGCCGCCGATGGCGATGTTGCCGGCGACGAACATCACCAGGAAGGAGGCTACGCCGCCAATGAAAGGCATGATGGTGGGCAGTCGCCACAGCAGCGTGAGGATGGCCACGCCAACGATGGCTTCCCAGATGGGAGTGGCGTTTTGGGTATTGGCGGCTTTGAGGATTTCTTTCCCCAGCAGCCAGCCCAGGGCCAGCCAGCCAAACAGCAGCGATCCCAAAAGGATGAAGGGGATGGCAATGGCTACGGGAATCAGGCAGATGGTGATTGCCATCAGAATGATCAGCGGGACGGTGAGAAGGACAGCGCCAAATCCTACGCCAAAGGAAAGCAGGATGTTGTGACGGATGGCGTTGGCTACGCGTTCGGTGGGGCGCGGCGCCAGCAAAATCAGCAACACACTCAACGCCGCCAGGATGGCTGTCCAGGCCACGGCGGACATGCCGCCCAGGAGGAAGTGCAGCGCCCACGAGAGAGGGCCGCGTTCTGCCCTGTGGAAGGGAAGGTTGTTGAATTGCCCCTCGAATTCTCCCGGTGCGATGGGGGTGAGCTGGAAGCCGTCAGGCCCGATTTGACCAATAGTGCTGCCCTTGTCGCCGTTGGTTTCGACGATGTTGCCGTGCACCTGGGCATTGGGATCGCGATGGATCACGCCGCCGATGGCCGTGGCGTCGCCGTTGATGATTGCATGGGAGCCCAGTTGGATGATGCCGCCCATGGCCACGATATCGCCATTGATCACGCCATCGATTGTGGCGGCGCCACCGATGGCCGCGACATCGCCATTGACCGTCGCATCTTGCTGGACGGTGACATTGCCGCCAAAGACGACCAGATCGCCTGCCAACGATTCACCGCTGGCCAGGGTGAAGGAACTGCCAAAAATGATCTTGTCGCCCGGCGTGGGGCCCTGAGCATGAGAAATGGCTGGCGTCAGCAGGAGCGCCGTTGCCAGCAACAAGACAATGGCAATGATGATATGTTTTTGATGGGAGTTCGTGCGCATGGGAGTGCCTCCGTTCTGGGGATGGCTTCTGACGAGGAGTGTAATGGTGGGTTTAGGCGGTCTGCCGGTGGATTTCTGGAGAGGCCATGAGCTGCTCGGGGGCTTTTTGCATGACCAATGTCAGCGCCAGCAGCAAAAAGCTCAAGGATAAGAACGTGCTGATGGAAACTATGGCCCATTGTGGCATGTGTCGCAATAGCGTCAGAGCGGCGACGGCATAGGTGGCGGCATCGCTGATGAGGCTTACTGCCCAACTGAGGGCGTTCTGGATCAGGCCCGGTTCCAAAGCTGCAGCCAACCCGCCCCACACCACCAGCAGCAGGGGCGTCAGGGCAATGAGCACGGCCAGGGTCAGAATGCCTCCCAGCAGGATTTTATCCCGGCGTTGTCGCCAGATCAGCTCATGGGTGACTGAGACGGAGAAATCGCGGCTGGTTTCGACCATGGGCGCTGTTTCCAGAGAGCGATGCACCCACAGCATGGCGTCGAGCATGGCCAGACATTCGGGCCGGGGCGCTGCTTCCTGGCGCAGGGCGCTCAATTCGGTCTCGGGCAATTGGTTGTCGAGATATTGGGACAGACGTTGGAGAATGGCGTCGCAATCATTCATGATATTGAGGCTCAGAGTGCGGGGATGGGGACTTCGGTGGCGAGAGGGCGAGAGGATTGGGATTGGGTGATCAATTTGGCCATTTGCTTGCGGGCTCGGTGCAATCGAGATTTGACTGCCGGCACTGAGATGCCCATGGTTTCGGCGATTTCTTCGTAGGAGTAGCCATACCAGTAGAGCAGCACCACCGGGGTGCGATAGTCGGGCGAGAGTTGATCCAGCCATTGCTGCATCTGATCGGAAGTTTCCCTGCGCTCGGCGTTGCGGTGTGGATCGATGGATTCGGGCATGGGGATTTTTTCCACATACGGATCATCCTCCAGCGAACTCCAGTTGATGCGCCGTTTGCGCAGACGATCAACGCAATGGTTGGAGGCGATCGTCAACACCCAGTTGATGAATTTGCGGTCGGGATTGAAGCGATCGAGATTCGTGTAGGCGCGTATGAAGGTCTCCTGTGTGGCGTCCTCGGCTTCCTGCTGGTTGCCGAGCATGCGGTAGCAGAGATTGTAGACCGGGCGCTGATAGGATTGAACGATTTGTGCAAAGGCTTGCTGGTCGCCTTTTTGGGCGCTCAACAGGCATTCGCGTTCTGATGGAGGGGAAGACGCTGTCGCGTTGTTCACTGACTGCCTCGGGGCGACACGGGAACGCGATGGGAGAAAACCGGGGGTGGCAACGCTGAGTGTGGACATTCTATCATGTAATACGGGGGAGGCGGGAGTTGGGTTTCAGGTATGAGGAAGTTTGATAGCGCAGGCTGAAGGAGCGCCTGCGTTATCAAACCTCTCAACCCAAATTGGCGCACCCGGGTCCAGGCGACACAGTCTCTTTCGAAACGCGTTATCTTGACCCTCGCGATGATTTCCTGTATAATACTGTCATCAAGGTTAAACACCCCCGTCGAAAAGTGGGCAGCCCCCACTTTTTTGTTTGTCCAGGGGTGTCGATCCTTGCACAACTTTATATGACAACTACATATTACAACTTCATATCGAGAGGAAAGTAAAAACAACAGCATATGAACAAGCAACTCTTAATGGCAATTAACCAGATCTGTGCGGAGCGAAATCTCAAGCCGCAGGTGGTGATCGATGCCATTGAACAAGCGCTGATCAGCGCTTATCGTCGAAATTTTGGTACGGACCAGAATGTCGTGGCGCATCTGGACCCTGAGACCGGGGATACGCATATCTACGCCGTTATGACGGTGGTTTCTCCTGAAGAGTTCACCGATCCCCAGACGCAGATTCTGCTGGAAGACGCCCGCGCCATTGATCCCACTGTGGATGTCGGGGATGAAATACAAATTGAAAGCACGCCCGACGACTTTGGTCGCATTGCCGCGCAGGCCGCCAAGCAGGTGATCCTGCAGCGCATTCGCGAGGCCGAGCGCAACGCGCTTTACGAGGAATATCGTCAGCGCGAGGGGGAATTGATGCAGGGCTCTGTTCGGCCATTTGATCGCAGCAAGGACGCTGTTGTCGTCTCTTTGGACGGCGGCCGCGCCGAGGGCGTCATGTACCGCTCTGATCAGATTCCGGGCGAACGCTATCGCCCCAACAGCAGCGTGCTGGCTTATGTGGTGGAGGTCACACGAGGGTCTCGCGGGCCGACCATCCATCTCAGCCGCACCCACCGCAACATGCTGCGCCGTCTGCTGGAAAAAGAGGTGCCTGAGATAAAACAGGGCACGGTGGAGATCAAGGCCATCGCCCGCGAAGCGGGCAGTCGCTCTAAAGTGGCTGTCGCCGCCACCCAGCGCGGGGTCGATCCGGTGGGCTCCTGCGTGGGCATGCGCGGCGTCCGCATCCAGAACATCGTCAAGGAATTGCACGGCGAGAAGATCGATGTGGTGGAGTGGGATTCGAATCCCGAGAAGTTCGTTGCCAACGCCCTCAGTCCCGCCAAGGTGACCGATGTTATCCTCTTCCCCGAAGTCGACAACACCGCTTTGGTGATTGTGCCGCAACGGCAGCTCTCGCTGGCTATTGGCAAAGAAGGGCAAAACGCCCGCCTGGTGGCCAAGCTCACCGGCTGGCGCATCGATATCAAGAGCGACGAGGAAGCTATCTCGGAGGGCC
>WGCR01000623.1 GCA_015493675.1 Anaerolineae bacterium | reverse complement strand
GCCGTGGGGGTGGCCGTGGGAGTCAGGGTGGGAGTGGGCGGGAAGGTGGGGGTGGCTGTGGCCAAAATCGCGCCTTCCTCGCCGCCGATGGTAAGAATGATGGCCGCCGCAGCCTTGGCCCCATCGCCCGCGGTAGCCGATATCTGAAACGTGCCAGCCCGTTCGATGGTGATCTGCGTGGAGGCCATGCCATTGACCGTAGCGGCCTGACGTCGAGGCAATTCGACGCCAGCCTGCTGATCCAAAAAGATGAATTCGACAGGCGTGCCATCGGGCACTTTGTGGCCGTTATGATCCAGCACAGGGCCCGCCTCCACGATCACAGCATCTCCCACCTGCAAATCGATCATCCCCGCTTCTGAATCGATCTCCACCGGTTCGCCTGTCTCGGGATCGGGCAACAACAGCTTCAGGGGGAAGGGGCGGGCCGGATCAGGCTCCAATTCGCGGCTGAGTTCATAATTGACGCCGGCCACGCTCACAGGGAGACTGCCTGCAGGCTGAAGCTCGCGAAACAGCGTGCGCACCGCCGTCTCCAAAAATGGCCCGATCTTGCTATACAAACCATAATAGGCGGTCAGTTTGCCGATTTCGGTGTCGCTGAGAAAATAGGGGGCGTTGAAGGCGAAAACGATGATCTTCTTGCCCCGCAGGCTATCGGCCCGCTGATCCAGAAAACGCTTCAACGCCATAGAGCTGGGATATTGCTCTTTGTCCACATCCAGCATATTGAAGATAATCCAGTCGGCGCCGTTGATGAGGCCGTTGAGTTCCGTAAAACGCGCTGGACTGAGTTGTTGTTCTGCGGGAACTTCATCGGGGTTTCCCGTCTGGCGCAACAGGACGTCCAGTTCGGTAAAGCTGGCGCTATCGATTTTTTCCGGATCAACCTGATCGCTGGCATCGGGCCCGTAAAGGTGCAGGATCATAGTCTCCATTTCATCGACGGGGATAGCAGATCGGGCGGGGCAGTCAGGACATTCGCCGAGGGGCCGGACGTCAGTGAAGATGAGGATGCGCTCATCGGCCAGGGGGGCGCTGGGCAGACGGTCGGCCAGCTCGGTGACGCCAGGGTAGATGAGCGTGCTGGCATCCCAGGCGATGGCGGTCACATCATCCAGACCTTTATCCAGAACAGCATCAAGATTATCGGGCAGTTTCTGCGTTTCTTGCCAGCTCAGATGAGGATACAATTTCAGTTTGAGACGGATAATCCGCTCCAGGGAATCATCCACGCGGGACCGAAAAGCGGGATCCTCCTCATATTTCTGCTTGAAATAGCTGATCGCGTCTTCCATATTGGCAAGTTGCTGCTCCCAGACGCCGTCGGTGTCGAATTCGGAGAGATAGAGCAGATCGTTACCCGCCAGGAAAGCCTCCTGCGCCACCCTGCGGCTGGGAAACCGACCGGGCTCGTAAGCCTGATAGTAACGCTTCAGCGCCCGCACGCCCAACGCATCGGAGACGAGGATGCCGCCATCCTGTCGCCAGGAGGTGAATCCCTCCATGATGGTTTGCAGCTCGGGCGCCAGAGAGATGGGCGGGGTAAGCTGCCGCGGGTTCTCTTGAAAGCCCTTGTAGCGCACATGAGAGGTCATCATGGCGTCAGTGACTGCATCCTCGGCCAGGGCCTGCTCGGTAACCGCGCGAAAAGGCGCTAATTCCACCTGTTCCAGAGCGGGCAGAGGCTTCTGAACGGTGGCGACTTCCTGATCCGGGCGACGATCGCTGGCTCCCTGCCCCGGAAAATGCTTGACCACTGTTGCCAGTTGCCCTCCGGAGCCCTGATGCACGCCCTGAATGTAAGCCTGTCCCATCCTGGCCACCCAGTAGGCGTCGCCGCCAAAGGTGCGGGCGCCGGCATAGCCTTTGAGCTCGGGCCGGGGATTATCCAGCACGTCCAGCGAGGGGCCCAGCAACATATTGATGCCGATGGCGCTTAGTTCCCGCCCCACAATATCACCGACCGCCCGGGCGTATTCAGGCTTCCACGTGGCGCCGATGGCCAGGTTATCGGGCAGAGGCGTGAAACCGTTGATGAGACTGGTATAGGGCAGATCATCCCCTTCCTGATTGACAGCAATGAACAGCGGCAAACCTGGGGCGCCCCCCACGCTCACCACTGCATTCAGCGAGCCATCGTCCAGGAGGATGGGTTGATCCAACTCGCGAAAAGCGTATGTTTGCAGATCATTGTTCAATCGCAGCACCTGAACCGCAGTATCGCCTTCATTACTGAAGTTTCTGTTGCCGGGCGACAATACCACGCCGCCCACATGCAAATCCCGCACAAGGTGCGCAATATCGCTGTTGGGCCCGGTGTCGGCGCCCTGAAACGTGACAAGAAACAGCTCGCCCACCCGCTGTTCGACGCTCATGCTGGCGATAATCTGCTGCACCAGCGCCTCGGTTTCCTCAGGCGTGCGGGCAGGCGGCGTCTCCCCATCCTGGGCGTAGCCCACGGCTGCGGGCAGCAGCCCCGCCAGCAGAAGGATTGTCAGGATGATTTGCAAAGCTTTCAGACGTCGGCCCATATTGAAAGTATAGGCGGATATGACCAGATCGTCAATATCAACCCCGTTGCGATAGCGGGCTGATGGCGGCTACTGCACGAATGTGATGCTGTTGGCAATGTCGTCGACGAGGGGCTTGACCGCGTCCATATCTTCGAAGATGGTGGAAAAAGTGATAGAGATGAGCACGTTGTCGGGCGTCTGGGCGAAGATAAAGGTCTGGGCCAGGGGCATCTCGCCACCGTCTGCCGCGATGACGGGGTTTTTGATGTTGAGCAGTCCCACCCGCACGTCATGGGCGTTGGTGATTTGCTCCTCCGAAATGACTTCTGAGCCAGGGAATGTTTGCAGCAACTGCTCTTTGTTGATCTTCGCCACCACCGTCATATCATAGCCTTTGCCCAGCGCCGTAGTGATGATGTTGAGATTCGTCGTAAAGTCATCGCTTTGACCTTCCTCTCCGGTATAAAAAGCATAGAGTCGGAATTGTGCGCCAACCTGTTTCACCAACTGCTGGATAGCGCTCACATCCACCTTAGGCATACTTTGCTGCGCCGCATCCAGAAACTTGTTCAAATCATCCTCGCCCGGCAAGAAGGGGAGCCAATCCTTGCCCGGCAATGTCACCTGGTAGCCATATTCGTTGTCCTCGAAGATG
>WGCR01000622.1 GCA_015493675.1 Anaerolineae bacterium | reverse complement strand
GTCGGCGACGCCGACCACGCGGAAAGCGAGACCGTAGCGTCGGGCCAGCACGGCGTTTTTATCCAGCAGCAGTCGAGCGAAGGCTTGATGGACGGAGCCAAAGCCGATGAGGATAATCGGTGTTGTTTTCATAGGAGTTGTCGAGGGGGCATTTGTTATGGTGAAGGCGGAATAGGCGTGGGTGTTTCGATCTTGCGGATATTCGCGGTGACAAAATAGGGCCCGGTTTCACAGCCCGTCACCGCGTTGACCTCTTCCACGCTGGGGGTAACACAATGACTTTCGGGGCCCTCCCCTTTGTAAATACATCCCCCCATGACAAGAACGTTGTCTTTTGCTCGAAGCAAAAATTCCTGGCCGTTCCATTTGCGTGTGACGCGAAGCGTATCGCCCATTATTTTTACATCCAGCATCGGTTTCCAGGCCAGCGCCTGTCCCTTGACGCGCACGCAGTCACCTTCGATACTTAACGATCCTTCGATGCTTCGGCCTTCTCCGATAACCGTTTTGACGACGAACAGAGTGGGTGTTGGCGGTGGAGTCGGGGAGCCTTTTCCTCCCCTGCATCCAACAAGAAACAAAACCGCTATGAGTAGCCCCGAAAGCGTTATCCAACTTCTCATATTGCGCCTCCTGCTGAATCTGTTGGCTTGATTTTGTCCGAAGGCGGCTCCTGGCGCGAGACCACCCGCTGCACATAGGCGCCCAGCTCCCGGCGAAAGCGCTCATTGCTGAAACGCTCCGCGTTGGCCCGGCAGGCCGCGGGGTCATAGCGGCCCGGCTCGAAGTTCGCCAGGGCCTCGGCCAGGGCCTCTGGCGTCTGCTCGGTGAAGAATTCGCCCGTGACGCCGGGGATAACTGTATCCAGCGCACCGCCGGCGCCATAGGCGATGACCGGGCGGCCCGCGGCCTGGGCCTGCAAAGGCGTGATGCCAAAATCCTCCAGGCCGGGAAAAATGAAGGCCTGGCAGCGGGCCATGAGGTCGGCTGCTTCCTCATTGGAGACGCGACCGCGGAATTCGATGGTGGGCCCGGCAATGGCCTCCAGCGCCTCCCGATCCCGCCCATCTCCGGCCACCACCAGCCTGTATCCCGCCAGATTGCACGCCTGCACCGCCAGATCGATGCGCTTGTAGGGGATGAGGCGGCTGAGGACGAAGAAGAAGGGCTCGGGCGGCTGTCTGTTGGGGCAGAAGCGCTTCACATCCACTGGGGGAAAGATGATGCTGCTCTCTCGATGATAATAGTGGCGGATGCGCTGCTGCACCTCGGTGGAGATGGCGATGAAATGCGTCACCCGCTGCGCCGCCTGGTAATCCCAGCGTTTGAGCCAGGCAACCAGCGGCTTCATGCCCCACTCCACCGCTTTGCCAAAGCCCTCGCGCTGCAAATAGGCGTCGGGCATCCACACGTAGCGGGTGGGGGTGAGGCAATAATCGATGTGGTGCGCGTCGGGCCGCGTCCGCACGCCGTGACAAAAGCCCGACTTGTTGCTCAGCACCACATCATAATCGCTGAGATCGACCCCGCCAAAGGCCAGGGGATAGAAGGGCAGGTAGGGCTGATGATGATCGTGAATGCCGGGAAGCCTGTCCATCCAGTTGGTGCGGATATCCCAGTCGCGCATGACGGGGGGCATTCTGTCGGGCGCATAGATCGATGTGAAGATGGGCGCGTCAGGATACATGGCGTGCATTTGCGCCAGCACATCTTCGGCGCCGCCGATCTGGTTCAGCCAGTCGTGAACAATGGCAAGGGATGACATGATGGGATTATAGACCCTTTCCTGACTTATGCTAAAATCGGTGCATCGTCCCTTTCCCTCCTCATCCTCTGTCATAAGGAAGGTTATCGTGTACTTATTGGAGCGCATCAACGCCATGGTGAAAGAACAGGGCAAGGCTGTGGGCGACAGCATCGTGAATGTGGACACCCTGCTCAACCATCGAATCGATTATACTTTCAGCGCCTATGCCGGAGCAGTGCTGGCCCGCGTCGTACGGGAGCAGCACATCGACGTGATCCTGACCGCGGAGGCGTCGGGCATCAGCGTGGCGGTGTTCACGGCTATGACAGTGAACAACGAGCAATGGCCGCATCCAGCCTCAGTGGTGTTCGCCAAGAAAAGCCGCCCCATCACCCTGCCCGAGGGCGGCTATCATGTAGTGGATTCCTTCAGCCGCACCAAAAATCGGCCCGTGCAGCTCTTTCTGGGCTCCCATGTCATCCAGCCGGGCGATAAAGTCTTCATCGTGGATGATTTTCTGGCCCAGGGCACAACGCTGGCCGCGTTGGGAGACCTGGTGCAGATGGCTTCAGCCGAGATCGTTGCATTTGGCGTGGTGCTGGAAAAAACGTTTGAGCATGGCCGCGACAGCCTGGAACGCTTTGGCGCCCCCGTCTATTCGTTGGTGAAAGTGCTCAGCCTGGAAGATGGCGAAATCCATCTGGCCCCTCCCAGTCTCTCCTGATTGACTCTCATCCATGATTTCCGGAAAAAAGATTCCCTATCTGCCCCTGACGATTGTTTTTGCCCTGCTTTGGCTGCTGCTTGTGATGGTAACGCCGCCGGAGCGTACGCTGGGGACGATTATCCGCTGGGTTTTTGCCCACGGCTCCCTGACTCAGGCGTCTGTGTATGTATTTCTTGTTGCTGCATTGCTGGCCGCCGGTTATCTGATGGGTAATCGACATCTCTATGATTGGGTCAAGACAACCGCCGGGATTGCTTTTGCCCTGTGGGTGCTGGGGTTTGTCGTCTCTATGATTCCCGCCAAAATGGCCTGGGGCGTTTGGGTGGATTTTCATGAGCCGCGCACCCAGATGACTTTGCGCGTTATCGCAGTGGGCGTTGTTTTTGCTGTGCTGGCCTGGTGGATCAATCAACCCAAATTCACTGCCATCGCTCTGATAGCGTTCTCCTTCATTCTGCTTTTTCTCGTGCGCAGCACCTCGCTTATCCGTCATCCCATGAACCCCATCGGCTCATCGCCCGATGCTATTCTGCCGCTGATTTACTCGGGCATCATGTTCTCGGCAGTGCTGGCTTCCCTGTCTCTGGCCGGATATCTGGTAACGCGTCGAGGAACAGATACCCGTGCGGCTCGGTAAAGAAAGGCGCCCCCGGCAGGACTCGAACCTGCGACGCAAGGTTTAGGAAACCTTCGCTCTGTCCACTGAGCTACGGGGGCAACAATCATAGTTTAGCATGAATTTTTGACTCCTGGCAACGCCCGCAGGCCCATGAAAGCCGTCATCATCCGAAACCCCATCTCCGGCAGTCCGCAGCGGCAATTCGCCTTCGCCCGCGCCGAAGAAGCTTTTGCCAGGGATGGATGGGATGTGCAGGTATGGGTGACGGAGCGCAAGGGTCACGCCCGCGATCTGGCGGAGAAGGCGGCGCGGGCGGGCTACAAATGCGTCATCGTCGCCGGTGGCGATGGTTCCATTGGGCAGGCAGTGGACGGCCTGTTGCGCAGCGGGGTGGCGGATGTGCAGTTCGGGATTATCCCCATGGGCACGGGCAACGTGTTCGCCCGGGAAGTGGGGCTCCCCTTTCCCAAATCCCCCAATGATGACGCACCCGCCCGCGCCGCTCGCATCATCATCGAAAATGAGCCGGTGCGGTTAGATGTGGGACGGGCGAATGGCCATAGTTTTCTGTGTTGGGCCGGTGCGGGCCTGGATGCGGCTATCTCCGAGCGGGTGGAGTCACAATTGACGTTCAAACGCCGGGTGCCCTTGCTTTCTTATGCACTCACATCTGTCAAGGGCATCCTGTCCTACTCTCCGGCGATGATCACGCTCTATCTGGACGACGGTGAGGTGTTGAGAGGGGAATTCCCCCTGGTGGTGGCCTCCAACATCCGGCTTTACGCCCGTTATTTTCAGATGACGCCTGGCGCCAGAATCGATGACGGGGTGCTGGATTTGCTGGTTTTTACCGACTCCTCGAAAATAGGCATTCTATCTCAGGCTGCGCAGATGGCCCTCTCGCCCAATGGCGCGACAACCGGCCTGATTCGCCGGCAGGTGCGCAAAGTGACGATCGTGGCAGATCCGCCTCAGCCCTATCATCTGGATGGCGATCCGCTGGGGCAGACGCCGCTGACGGTCGAATCACTGCACCGCCGCCTGCTCGTCCGCCTGGATCGAAGCCGCATCGCTGATGCGCTGAGCTAACTCCATACTCCTAACTCCCTGCCACTATTCTTTGCTCCTCATCTTATGCTCCCTTTCGACATCCCGCCCGCCCTCAGTGTCAGCCAACTGGCTGTACACATCACAAATCTGGTCCGCAACGACATCATCCTCTCCGACATTTCGGTCAGCGGGGAGATCAGTAACTTCGTGCGGGCCAAGTCAGGCCATCTTTACTTCTCGCTAAAGGATGAGAAAGCGACCATCGCCTGCGTGATGTGGCGCGGACGGGCTGCGGGGCTGGTGGAGACGCCGCGGGAGGGACAGCGAGTCATCGCCCGAGGGTATATCGATTTCTACGCCCCGCGCGGCAATCTGCAATTCATCGTCCACGCCATGACGCCAGAGAGCGGCGTGGGCGAACTCTACCGCCGCTTCGAGACCCTGAAACAGCAGCTTCAGGCCGAAGGCCTGTTCGATGAGGCTCGCAAACGTCCGTTGCCCATGCCGCCGCGGCGCATCGCCGTGATCACATCGGCTACGGGCGCGGCCTTGCGCGACATTCTGCGCGTCCTGCGCACCCGTTGGCCCCTGGCCGATGTGCTGGTGGCGCCGGCTTTGGTTCAGGGCGCCGAAGCGCCTGCGTCTATCCTGGCTGCGCTCTATCAGCTTTATGATCGAGATGACATCGACGTCATTCTCCTGGCCCGTGGCGGCGGCTCCATCGAGGATTTGTGGGCCTTCAACAATGAAGGCGTAGCCCGCATGGTGGCCGCCTCCCCCGTGCCGGTGGTGACGGGCGTTGGCCACGAAACCGACTTCACCATCGTTGACTTTGTGGCCGATCATCGGGCGCCCACCCCCAGCGCGGCCGCGGCCGCAGTCACTCCGGATATCGAAGAATATCGCCGCATGCTGGCGGGCGACCAACAATATCTAACTGACCTCATCACGGCGCAAATCGACCGGCGGCGATTGATGGTGGAGCGCTTGCAGGCCATGCTGCGCCAGCACGCGCCTCTCTACCGCATCGATCAGCAGCGGTTGATGGTGGATGATCTCTCACGGCGGCTTTCGGCCAGCTTGACCTACCGTCTGCAACATCATCGCCTGGAGGCGGCAGGCCTGAGCCAGCGGCTGGCGGCGCTGAATCCCAAAGCAGTGCTGGCCCGGGGGTATGCCATCGTTCAAGACGATGCCGGAGGCGTCATTCGCTCGGTGGCGCAGACTCATCCTGGCCAACCTGTGAAAATCACTGTATCGGACGGGCGTTTTCAGGCTCGGGTGGAAAAGTCGTGATGATTGCTACGAAAGGATATTCAAAAAAGGATATATTTCTCGTGGACGAAATTGACAATGTCTAAAAATATATGGTAAGATAGCGTCCATTCTGTGGTGAAAAAGATGAACACATGTCTGCGGTGTGTTTTTTTCATGTGTTTTCAAATTCTCGCCTATATTGCTGTCGCTGAGACAGCTTTTTACGTTTTTTCTATCCATCGTTTATTTCTGACTTCCTGATTGTTCAACGCCTTCACATTCTGAAAAGGAGGTGATTGCCATCAGAAATACCATGATCCGTCCAGGGGACGAGGTTGAATTGCCCTGGCGGTTTTGCGCGTCTTGTAAAGGGCCGCCGGGGTGAACGACAGCAATTATACTGGTCTATTCCCTATTGAGGCCACCCGAGACACCCGGAAAGAGAGAAAACTGAAGTTGTTTTCTTTGTGGAATGGCGTCTTTGTGGCTTTCTGACGGGAATGATAAATCGGCGCCAATGAAATCTGCTATCTCCTCTTTAACTTGTTGCATTTCACTGTTTTTTGACGTCAACCTGTTTGACGCCTTCATTTCCTTTATCCCTCATCCTTCGTCCATTCCTTGATTTAAGAGGAGGAACTCATGAGTCAGGAACAAAAGAAAGTCGAAATCGGTAGTGTCGAGTACGAAAAAGTCGGCGAGGAGTATCTCGAGAAGCGATCATTGCAGAAGAAAGCTGGCTGGGTGCTGCTGTGGGGGCTCGGCGTCGGCGCAGTGATTTCGGGTGACTACTTTGGCTGGAACTTCGGTCTTTCGGCGGCTGGTTTCTGGGGGCTGGCGATCGGCACTATCGCCATGGCGATCATGTATATCACCATGATGTACAGTCTGGCGGAATTGTCTACGGCCTTGCCTCATGCTGGCGGCCCGTATTCTTTCGCCCGGCAGACGATGGGACCGTGGGGCGGCTACCTCACCGGTCTGGCTGTGGTTATCGAATACGTGATCACGCCCGCAGTCATTGTTGTGGGCATTGGCGGCTACCTGCATTCGGTGTGGCCCTCGGTGCCTTTGTGGATGTGGTGGGTGCTGGCGTATGCAATTTTTGTCGGCATCAACATCTGGGGCGTGGAATTGACGCTCAAGGTCTCATTGGTTGTAACCATTTTGGCAACGTTGGTCCTGTTCATCTTCTACATTTCCGCTCCGCTTTCGGGGGCGTGGCACTGGGACTTGCTGTTTAATATCGAACCGGCGCCGGGGCATTCGGCCACAGGGCTGCCATTCGGCTGGTTTGGGGTGTTTGCCGCCCTGCCATTCGCCATATGGTTTTATCTGGCCATCGAGGAACTGCCTCTGGCCGCGGAGGAAGCAGAGGATGTAAGCCGAGACATGCCCAAAGCCATGCTGCTGGGCATTGGCGCCCTGGTGCTGCTCTCCTTCCTCACGCTCATCTTCAACTCCGGCGTGGGTGGAGGGGCCGCCGCCATTGGCCAGTCGGATGCGCCTCTGGCAGAGGGCTTCCAGGCGGTGTTCGGCATTGGCGCCGCCTCCATCATCCTGACCCTCATTGGTCTGACGGGTCTCATCGCCAGCTTCCATTCCATCATCTACGCTTATGGCCGACAGATTTTTGCGCTTTCGCGAGCGGGTTACTTCCCCCGCTTCTGGTCTCTAACGCTGGAAAATCGACACACCCCCTATGTGGCGTTGATTGGCGGGGCGGTGTTCGGACTCATCATCGCCTTCATCCTCGATAAGTGGGGAACGGGCATCCTGGGAGCAGCGTTGCTGAACATGGCAGTGTTTGGCGCTGTGATTTCCTATGTGCTGATGATGGTCAGTTACATCATCTTCAAACGCCGCCAGAATGTAAATCGTCCCTATGTGAGTCCGGGCGGCACCTTCTTTGCCTGGATTGCGCTCCTTCTGGCCGCCCTGGCAGCCATCTCGACCTTGGCCAATCCTGATTATCGACCCGGCGTCTATGGCGTGGCGGTTTTCTACATCCTGGGCGTCATCTACTTCTGGGTCTATGGCCGACATCAGTTGGTGGCCGGAGCGCCTGAAGAAGAGTTTGCACTCATCGAAGAAGCTGAAAAAGAATTGGCGTGATACATGCCCCTGTTTCGGGAGGTCGTTGCCAGTGGAACGGCCTCCCGGAGCATCCATGCGCCAGTCGTTGGCGCTGATGTGCAATGTTGGGCAAAACGCAGTAAAATAGCAGACACTCGTTGTCTGATTCGATGGACATCGTTGTCTAATCTTTACGTTCAAAAAGGAGTGAACAAATGACATCCATTCAGATGATTGCACTTGGCATGGTTGAGACCCGCGGGCTCGTGGGCGCTATCGAAGCTGCCGACGCCATGGTCAAAGCCGCCAATGTCAAGCTTATTGGCAAGGAATACATCGGCGCCGGTTATGTGACAGTGATGGTGCGCGGCGATGTGGGCGCAGTGAAAGCGGCCACCGATGCTGGCGCCGCCGCGGCTCAGCGCGTGGGCGAACTGATCAGCGTTCATGTGATTCCTCGCCCTCATGGTGACGTGGAGTTTATTTTGCCCAAGATCGAGGCGTAATTCTTTGCCATGAGCGCTTCGCCCCGTGACATGATCAGCGTCGGCATTGATGTTGGCACCACGACGACGCAGATCGTTTTTTCGCACCTTAGCATCCAGGATACTGCCCGGGCCGGGCAAGCTCCCCGCATTCGCATCCAGGCCCGCTCCATCCTCTATCAAAGCCCTATCTACTTCACGCCGTTGCTTTCGGAGGATGAGGTGGATGTGGCCGGACTCTCGGAACTGGTGCGGAAGGAGTATTTGCGGGCGGGCGTCAATCCTGGCCAGATCGAGACAGGCGCGGTCATTATTACCGGTGAGACCGCCCGCGCCCAGAACGCTGACGCCATTCTCCACGCCCTTTCTGATTTGGCGGGAGATTTCGTTGTCACGGTGGCTGGACCCAATGTCGAAGCCCAGATCGCTGCCCGCGGTTCTGGCGCCGCCGCCTACTCGGCCGAGCACTACACCCAGGTGGTCAATGTGGATGTGGGCGGCGGCACCGCCAACGCGGCCATCTTCCGCATCGGCGAACATATCAGCTCCTCGGCCATGGCCGTGGG
>WGCR01000621.1 GCA_015493675.1 Anaerolineae bacterium | reverse complement strand
GACAGGAATAAAATGACCGGCGCACATCGCCCAAACATAAATCTCCCTTTCCCCCCTCCCCAGGACATCCCACTCGCACACGCCCTTCACCCCGGACGGCAGCCCGGCCCGGGCCAGCGCTGCTTCCATCTCTTGCCGGTCGGGCATGGGGGGAGCGGGCGTGGGCGCGGGCAGCTCGGGCGGGACGAAGGCGCATCCCGCCAGCAGGAACAGAAGAAGAACCCAACCAATTCGTTGCACGAATAACCTCCAATAACCAGCAGAGCGTTTTCAATGGACATAGGCGATGAGCGATCAAAGGCGACCGCCCATCGCCCAGTAAACATAGCATACCAACAATTGTAAAGAGGCGCTTGACGCTTCCAGCACGCTTGATCAACGGTTTTGCGACAGTGATCGGAATGAATCCGTGATTGTTTACGAACCAGGAGCCCTTTGCGACGGCTTATTTCGACGCAGGAGAATCGAGAATCTGGATAGGGCAGTAGCGGCTATAGTCAGGATTGGAATTGTCGTAAAGATGTAATCGCAGATATTGAGGAAGCGCCGCGCCTGACACGCCTGGCAGATATTCATAAAACTGAAACGTGCGCTTTTGCGGAGCCAAAAATGGCGAACCGAAAATCATGTAATCCGGCGGCCCTTCATTGCCGGTTATGATGTTTATGCTGAGAGCGCCCGCTGCTGCGGTAAGCGTGTAAACGCCCTGAACAAACCACTGATCACCTTCCGGGGAAACTTTGACCGTAGTCAGGTTCAATTCAGGCATGTTGGCGTCATTCCATCCATCCGCATCATGCACACAATGGGCCATGTCAAAATCAAAACGAATCTCTTTCAATCCATCCAGCAGCCAGGGGGGAATCCAGGTTCTGGAGGAATTCCAGGATGATACATCGAGAGCGCTGGCGTCCAGCAGGGCGGGATTGGATGCGTGGAATGATTGCAGGAACGCCTCTTGCACCTGTGTGGCCTTGTCGCTGAGAATCAAGGCGTAATCCAGGCCCGCTTTCTCATCGCGCCAGATGAGCCATATTGCATCTTCGCCACGAGCAAAGGCCGAAGCCTGCCGATAGCGTTGGCATGACCAGCCATCCATGATGCAGGTTCCATCCTTCTGCAAAGGCGCATCCAGATTCGAGAGGAGGCTCGTTTCCCGCAATTGGGGGGTGAAATCATCAGGCGAGGGGGCGTGAGTGGTGGATGAATGCCAGACCAAATTCACGGCATCCACGCCATCCGCGTAAGTCTCGAAAAATCCGAGGGTGACAATTCCCTGCGTTACACTCCCCGCCGCCGTCATCCGCCCCACCCAGGGCACGGTGTCGGGAAGATGGAACCAACTTTTCCGCCCGAACCACTCCACGAATCCTGGAGCGTGCTTCTTCGCCCAGGCTACATAGAGAGAGGAGCGCGCCGATGCGGAGTCCGGCGTCGGAGTGGGCGGTGCAGCGCCTTCCCCGCGTCCATCGTTCTGTTTTTGGGATGACGCCCATTTGCCCAAATAGCGCTGTTTGGGGCGGGCGTCTTGGATATCGATGGGACATTGCAAGCGCTGGCCGTTCTCCCGATTCTCGATTTGCAAGATCAGATCTTCCGAGTGGACAATTCCATCGATGGAGGCCAGCCGAAAAAGCTGACTGAAATCACCGCCAGGGGGTTGTAGATAGAACTCACCCGGGGGATCGTAGCTGGCTTCTCCGCTGAAATGTGGCGTGACGAAGGCCCGAAAACGTCCGCCTTGCAGTTCATAGTGTCCTTCGACCAGCCAGCTCTGGCCGGGCGTGCGCTCGGATGAGCTCACGGCCACTCGAGACAGCCTGATAGTCAGCCCGTTTTCGTCGTCCCAGCCGGAAAACCCGGGACGACAATTGGCCATGTCGAACTGAAAAGAAACGTCTCGCAGTGGCGATTGGGACGAGCCGCCTGTTTCTATCGATTTTGATACGTTAGCCCGCAATGCCAACAGCAACGCCAGGAATCCCACCACCAATATGATGCCCCCGGTGGCGAGAACGCCTCTTCCAAAACGCAGCCAGGGCGTCAGAAAAAAATCTTGCTTCACCGGAGGACGGATTACGGATTCATGTATTTGGGTGACGAACTGGGTGGCAAATTGGGGATTTGGCCGGGGATCAGATAGCGATCGGATGCTGGCATCCTGGTGTCGATACGCCTCCAGCAATCGAGCGCAATCAGGGCAGATGCGGATATGGGCGTCAATCATAGAGCGTTCGCCAGAGGAAAGCGCATCATAGATGGCAAGCATATCCTGAATCTTTTTATGATTCATCGGGCCGTTTCTCCAGAGTGATAGAGATGACGAAGTTTCTTCCTCGCCCGAGAAATGCGAGTTCTGACCGCTCCTTCAGAGATGCCAAGAATGTTGGCGATTTCGCTGATGTCGAAACCATCGCGGACATAGAGCAAAAGCGGGGCGCGATAGATGGGCGAAAGTGCAGCCAGCGCCCGTTCTACATCCAATTGTTCCTCCACCAGATAGCTTTCCCATGTCTGAGCATAACGCCCATCCCCCGCATTACGCCAGGGCAGCCAGCGCAAAAGCGATTGGCGTCTGTGGGCATTCCGCGCCAGGTTGGTGGCGATGCGATAAATCCACGCCTGTTTGTTTTTTATCTCGCCCAGGGCGTGACGATGCTGCAACACCCGGATGAATGTCTCCTGGGTGAGATCGTGAGCGGTTTCGCGATGGTTGAGCAGGCGAAAGAGATATGCAAAGATCGCTTGATGGTGTTGCTGAAAGAGATGTGCGACCTCATCTGCCAACGCCGCTTCAATTTCAACAGCGTCTTCTGTCTGAGCGCGAGCTGTGGCGTCGGTCATAACTGCATTCTGGGAAAAAGACGATGGAGAGACGAGCGCTTTCGATAAGTATGACCAACGAATCCCCCAAATGTTACCGTTTTAGATTCTCCAGAGAAAATCTGTCAATAAGGAGGCATGGCAGGCCCGCTGTATGCGCACAGCCCGGTGCGAGGCGAATGCGCAACCCGCCAGCAGAAACAAGACGAAAAAGACCCAACCCAATCGGTGCATAAGAAACTCCGTGACCAAATGTCTTGCAATGGACGTGAGCGAGGGGCGATTGCGTTTTGAATCCAGGCAATCGCCCGTCGCCCAGTGCGTATCAGCATATCACAGAACGAGAAAACCCGCTGGACGTTTCCAGGGCGCTTGCTTGACGGCTTCTTGACGATTTGACAACAAATCACCGGCCTGACGTGGAAACGATGATCACATCCTCCGGCCCGTACACGTGCCGGGCGACTGCGGCCACCCAACGCCCGGTGGGAGAGATGACCCAGGGACGGGGGAAGGAGATGGCCCGAACAGACTCCTCCGCTGAAGGCGGATAGGCGTCGGCCCGCACAAAATCGATGGCGTTTGGGTCCGACACCTGCGGGTACAGGGTTTCGGGCAGGGCCTCGACCGGCTCAGGTGATGTCCGCCGGTTCGGATTGTAGGCCCATAGCTGCTCGGGCAATTCGTCGCACTGCTCATGGTAAAACAGCGTTTCGTCTTCATCCCAACCAACCAGTTCATACTCGCAACGCCTGATTTCCCACCAGCTTTCGGATTGCCGCCGCACCTGCCCGCAAAATGAATCCGGCGCAGTCACCAAAATCAGATCATGCCCGGGCGCGGCTAGCACTGCTGGCTGATATCGGTAGACGAAGGGAAACACAATCATGGCCATCAGGCCCGCTGCCAGAAAAACACGCAGCCACCGACGCCCGATCAGGGGCCAGGCCGCCACCACTGACAGCATTCCCGCGGCCAGCAGCAGACACACTGCTTTGGGCGCCACGCCCAACATCGCCAACACCAGCATCGAAGGCGCGATGAAGTAGGGGGGCAACCAAAGGAACAGGGATCGGGCCTGTAG
>WGCR01000620.1 GCA_015493675.1 Anaerolineae bacterium | reverse complement strand
GCTCATCCTGCAGATCATTTTTTTCCGCTATCTGGGCTGGTTTCCGCTGGCAGGCCGCATCAGCACTGACATTCGTTTCACCTCCCCCATTCAGGACATCACCGGATTCTATCTCTTCGATTCTTTCATCACCGGCAATTGGGTGGCTTTCAAGGATGCCGCTATGCACCTTGTGCTGCCCGCTATGACGCTGGCCGCTTATCCCATCGGTCTCATCGCCCGAATGACCCGCGGCTCGATGCTGGAAGTACTGGAGCAGGATTACATCCGCACGGCCCGGGCGTATGGTCTGGGCAAACGCAAGATCACCTATGTTTACGCCCTGAAGAACGCCATCGGCCCCGCCCTGACCGTGGTGGGCCTCACCTTCGCCTTTGCCCTTACCGGCGCTTTCTTCGTCGAGGTGGTGTTCAACTGGCCGGGATTGGGCCAGTTCACCGTGCGAGCGCTGCTCAACGTGGATTATCCCGCCATTATGGGCGTGACATTGCTGGGAGCCATTGGCTACGTCACCATCAACCTGCTGGTTGATCTGACCCAGGCGTGGATCGATCCCCGCATCAGTTTGCATTAGTCTTGCAGCCCAGTTGTGCCACAAAGATCTGCCACGAAGAAAAATACTCAAACTGATTACTGATTACTGATCACTGAAACCAACCGTGTCCTCCACCCTCCCAGCCATCAACGATCCACCTCCGCCCGACAGCGATCCCCTGGCGCCTGTCAGTACCTGGCGACACGTGGTCTACGTCATCCGTCACGATCCTTTGGCGATGATCGGGGTGACCCTCATCACCCTGTTCTTGCTGATGGCCCTGTTTGCGCCTCAACTTGCGCCTTATCCGGCGCAGGGTGCGGGCAAGACCAGCCCCAAGACCACGATGCTGCCTCCCTCCCGTGAGCATCCCTTTGGCACCGACCGATTGGGCCGGGATGTGTTGAGCCGGGTGATTATGGGCAGTCGGCCCGCATTTGCCGTTCCCATCATCGTGGTGTTTCTGGCTGTGTTGATCGGCGCTCCTCTGGGAGCCGTTGCCGGATACAAGGGCGGGAAAACCGACGAGACCATTATGCGGATCACCGATCTGTTTCTGGCTTTTCCGTCGCTGTTGCTGGCGATGGCAATCACCGCGGCCCTGGGGCGGGGGCTGGCCAACGCGGCCATCGCTCTGGTGGTCTCGTGGTGGCCCTGGTACACCCGCATCGTGCGCGGCGTCACCGTCAGCCTGCGCAGCAGCTATTTCGTCGAGGCGGCCCAGGCAATCGGCGTCTCCGATGCCGCCATCATCCGCCGTCACATCCTGCCCAACACCATCACCCCTATCCTGGTGCAGGCCACCATCGATCTGGGCACCGTCATCCTGGCGATGGGCGGTCTGGCCTTCATCGGCCTGGGAACCCAGCCGCCCCACCCCGACTGGGGCCTGATGGTGGCGGAAGGTCGCTCTTACATCCTCAATCAATGGTGGATTTCCACCTTCCCCGGCCTGGCTATCTTCATCGTCGTCCTCGCTTTCAACCTGGTGGGTGACACCCTGCGCGACATCTTCGATCCCCGGCAACACAAATGACCCCTCCGCTTCTCAGGATTCAGGACCTGCATCTGGTCTTCGACACCGCCCGCGGCAAGCTCAAAGCCCTGAACGGCATCTCCTTCGATGTGCGTCAGGGGGAGATATTCGGCGTGGTGGGGGAGACCGGCTGCGGCAAGACGGTGACCGGGCTTTCGGTGCTGCGTTTGCTGCCGCAAACCGCCACCATCACCCAGGGACACATCTATCTGGGCGAAACCGATCTGCTCTCCCTGTCGGAGGGGGAGATGCGTCAGGTGCGGGGGAAGAAGATAGCGATGATCTTCCAGAATCCCGGCTCCTCGCTGAACCCCGTTTTTACGGTGGGATCGCAGATGGAAGCCATTATCCGCAAGCATTTCGGCATTTCCAAAAAGGCGGCCCAGGCCCGGGCCAAAGAGATGCTGGACGCTGTGGGATTGCCGGATGTCGAGCGGATTTTGAGCGCCTATCCCCATCAACTCTCGGGCGGGATGCAGCAGCGGGTGATGATCGCCATCGCGTTGGCCTGTGAGCCCGATTTACTCATCGCTGACGAACCCACGACCGCACTCGACGTCACTATCCAAGCCCAAATCTTGGCCCTGCTTAAAGATCTGCGAGACCGCCTGGGCATCGCCATTGTGCTCATCACCCACAATTTGGGCGTGGTGGCCAAAACCTGCGACCGGCTGGCTGTGCTCTATGCGGGCCGCGTGGTTGAGACTGGCCCCACCCGCGTCATCTTCAAGCATCCCGACCATCCCTACACTCGCGGTCTGATGCGGGCCATTCCCCGTCCCGGACTCAAGGGCAGCCGCCTGGAAGCCATCCCCGGCAGCGTCCCCGCCAATCCCGGTGCTATCGTCGGCTGCGCCTTCGCCCCTCGCTGCTCCCAGGCCTTCGATCGCTGCCACGTCGAAGCGCCGCCTCTCTATGACCTCGGAGAAGATCACCACTGCGCCTGTTTTCTGGTCGAGGCAAATGATTAGATGTAACTGCTAAGGTAGCTAGCCCCAATCGCCCCATTTTGCCACGAAGGCACGAAGGAACCGAAGACACGAAGTCATTCAACTGGACTCTGGCGAAATTTGAGATATGACAACACGAGGCTGACCAGATAGAATAGTTATCCCAAACAACATTCACTGGAGCAGCCTCGTGATAAAACAAATTGTACAACATTCCAGCAAACTTATCGAATTTCTCGTACTTTTACAACTG